>CAYRCA010000039.1:0-1611 GCA_964422565.1 uncultured Acidobacteriota bacterium
GAGCTGGGACTGGACCTCGGCCGCAATGCGCAACTGCTCGGTGAGGGCCCGGTTTTCCAGCTTGAGATGCCGGTGCTCGATGTCCTGCAGGACGGTGCGTCGCAGCGAAAAGGGTTCCCACGGCTTGGTGATGTAGCGGTGAACCTGCCCGTCGTTGATGGCACCCATCAGATCGTCCACTTCGGTGTACCCGGTCAGGATGATCCGAACGGCGTGGGGACTCCACCGCAGCGATTCGCGAAGGAGATCCACGCCGCGCATCCCCGGCATTCTCTGGTCGGTGATGATGGCGCTGAACTGCCGGCTGCGGAGCAGTCCCAGCGCCTCGTCGCCGTTGCGCGCCTCGAAGACCTGGAATTCCTCCAGGAAGGTGCGCTTCAACTTCTGCAGGTTGGCCGACTCGTCGTCGACGATCAGCAGGGCGGGCATTTCCGGTTTCGTGGGCGGCTCTGGATTCAAGCCTGCCATTATATCCGGGGTCGCCTTTCGTGTTCGGCGTCTTGCGGCCCCGAGGTTTTCGAGGTTCCGGGGTTTCGAGGTGTCGAGGTTTCGCGCCTTTCCGTTCCGTGCGGTCCGTGTCTTCCCTTGAGGCGGGACCCGGCGTACCCCAGGTCACATCGACCGGGTTCTCCCCGAGACCCCCAAACCGGGAACGCACCTACAGCGATCCAACGCGCTCGACGAACTGAACGGGAACCGGAATGAAGGTGAGGATGAAAACCACGAGCCCCCCAATGGCGAGCAGGGTGCGGCCCCGACCCAGCGCGGGTCCGTCGAACAGGGGTGGGGGATGGCGAAAGCGCATGATCAGCAGCACCAGCGCGAAAATCAGATAGCCCAGCATGGGCCAGGAGAAGAGGCTCAACAGCACCAGACCGGTAAAGGTTATATAGGACACCGTCCGATGCCCTCGGGTCCCGAAAAGGGAGTAGGCGATGTGGCCGCCATCCAACTGACCGATGGGCAACAGATTGAGACTCGTGGCCAGCATGCCGAACCAGGCCGCCCATCCGATCGGGTGCAGACGCAGATACACTCCCTCCCCCTCGAAGAAGAGCCCGACGGCCCACTGAAAGAGCAGGGGCTCTCCAAACTCCAGGAATGATTCCAGCGCGTCGATCGACTCATATTCGGTGGAAAGCTTGAGACCTACCGCCAGCGCCGGGAGAATGAAGACAAAACCGGCGAGCGGGCCGGCGATGCCGACGTCGAAAAGCTGCCGGCGGTCTCCGAACATCGACTTGATGCGGATCACCGCCCCGAAAGTGCCGAAGGGCATCAGGGGCGGCGGGGCCGGGAGGACGTAGGGCAAGGTTGCGTTGATCCGGTAATAACGACACGCCAGATAGTGCCCCATCTCGTGCGCCAGAAGGATCGTCAGGATCGAGATCGCGAAGGGCGCGCCCGCCAGGAGGTCGGCCGGATTCGACACCAGTCCGACCACTCGGCGCAGCGCCTCCTCGCCGCTGTCGGTGGTGAACTGGAGATCCAAGAAGAAGCCGGCCACCAGGGTCGTGAAGCTGCCGTTGGCCTCGGCCACACCCCGCCTGATTTCCGGCCCCAGCCGCACGCGCGTCGAGAGCTTGCCTTCGCCAATCTCACGGGTGACGC
>CAYRCA010000039.1:1621-15219 GCA_964422565.1 uncultured Acidobacteriota bacterium
ATCCAAGAAGAAGCCGGCCACTAGGGTCGTGAAGCAGGTGACCAGGAACAAAATGGCGGGAAGGATCTTTCCCGAGGGGCTTTGGGCCTCGTAGACCGGCGCCGGGACATGCTTCTCCACCCCACCGAGAGACCGATTGAAATGGGGCGGATAGTCGCGATCCAATGCGCGGTTACTCGGTGAAACGAATCTCTTTGCCGGGTTTGAACCGTACCGTCTTACCGGGAGGAATAGGAACCTCGGCCCCCGTCCTCGGGTTCCTGCCGATACCACTCTTGCGGGGCTTGACCACAAACACGCCGAAGCCTCGGAGCTCGATACGCTCGCCGGTCTTGAGCGCATCCTTCAGGGCGTCGAAAAACGCGTCCACGGCCATCTCAGCCTTGACTTTCGTGATGCCCTTCTGTTCCGCAACGCGAGCGACTATGTCTTGCTTTACCACTATTCTGTTCCTCTTCCTAAGTGATTAGAAAGACTATACTTTCATTCTCGGCGGAGGTCAAGGGGGCCTCCGGTTCCCGCGCGGACACCAACCGACGGCGCCCACAATAGGGGCAGCGGAACTCACGGGCACCCTCCGAGTGCTCACCATAGACCACCCGGCAGTCGTCTACTGGGCAACGAATCTCTCCCCCCTCGCGAACCCTTTCGAGGAAGTACCGCACGTGCAACTCGCTCCAGGCGTCCTCCGGCGTGGGCTGTGTCCAGGTGAAGCCGCCGGCGCATCCCGGACACGCGACGCGGATCCGCATCGGATCGCCGCCGGCATAGTCGAGATGGAACCGCAACTCCTCTCCACAGGCCGGGCACAACGGAACATCGGAGGTCGAAAGATATTCCCGCACCAGGGCATCCCGCTCCTTATCGCTCGCGGAAAAGCCCGAGGCCCTCAACTCCTTCACGATTTAGCCTCCAGCGCGGCGTGTCCTCCGGCTACCGTCGGAGCGAGAGCCCGCTCCGGCCCCTCGCCGGAAGCGGACCTCACCAGGGATCGCAGGCGAGCCAGATTTCGCCGGTCGCCTTCCTCCTCCTTGGGAGTCTCCAGGATCTTGGGCAGGCCTTCAAGTCGGGGATCGTTTACCAGCAGGGAGAAGCCCTCCAGGCCGATCTCTCCTTCCCCGATATGGGCGTGACGGTCCACGCGGCTTCCCAGGGGCCTGCGGCTGTCGTTGAGATGAATCGCCGCCAACCGGTCGAGTCCCACGACACGGTGGAACTCCTCGAAGGTCCGCTCGTACGAGTCCCGATCCCGGATGTCGTAGCCTGCGGCGAAAACGTGGCAGGTGTCCAGGCAGATGGCTAGTCGTTCCGGCCGTGTCGCCGCGGCCAGCAGGTCGCGCAGATGCTCGAAACGGTATCCGATCGAACTGCCCTGTCCGGCCGTCGTCTCGAGGGCGATCCTCACCGCGGCGCCCTTCGCGCGTTCCAGGACCCGGTCGATCGCCGCCGCGATCCGGCGAATCCCCGAAGTCTCCCCGGCGCCCGGATGCGCCACCAGATAACCCAGTCCGAGCCTTTCACATCGTTCCATCTCGTCCGCCAGGGCGTCGATACTGCGCCGCCACAGATCCTCCTCGGGAGACGCGAGGTTGATCAGGTAGGAGTCGTGCGCGACGGCGGCCGTCAATCCGGCCTCGCGGACCGCGTCGCGGAACTCGACACACTCGGCATCGGACAGGAATCGTCCCTCCCAACGACTCGCGTTCTTGACAAAGACCTGCAGTACTCGACAATCCGCCTCGACGGCCCTGGCAACGGCCCGAGGCATCCCGCCGGCGATAGACATGTGCGCACCCAACAACACGGATCGTTCCTTCTCTGGAAGTCCGGTTCCCACGCGATCGGGAAGAGGCGTTGTTACCGGCGATTGCCTAATACTTTACCAAGAATCAGGAAGGTGAGGGTGGAGGACGCCAGCGCCACGAATCCGGGGGACGCCTCCAGCGGGTACGTGCCGGCGCGGTTCAGGATCTCCAGGCCCACGGTCAGAGCCAGGCCGACAACCAGGCTCCCTCGGGCCGCCGCCGCCCCCGCCTGGGGCCAGTTCAGGCCCAACGCCAGGATGGGAGTCAAGGCGGCGGCGAAGCCGGCGAAGGAGAGAATCCCCAGATAGGCCACGAGGGAGCGCCACTGAAAAGCCAGCAGCGCCGCCGCCGCGAAGATGACCAACGATCCGAGTCGGCCCCAGCGAACCTGCCGCTCCACCCCGACGCCCAGAGCCTTGGGGAGGTCGCGGCTGACGGCGGCTGCGCCCACGTTGACGAAACTGTCGGCGGTGGACATGACGGCGGCCACGATCCCGACATAGGCCAACGAACCCAGCCAAGGCGGCGCCACCTCCCTGAGGAAGAGGGCAATGGCCTCATCGGGGCGCGCCGGTGCCGCCAACTCACCACTCAAGACCAGGGCCCGCACCGCCGCGCCGGCGCCGAGCCAAATCATTCCGCAGACGATCATCGACCCGGCCAGGATCAGGGGAAAGTACCGTAGGACCTGCGGGCTCCGAACCATCATGAACCGGTTCACCACATGGGGCTGGCCCAGAGCGCCCACGGCGAAAAGAAAGAACCAGCTCATGCAGCCGACCATCCCGACGGTCCCCCAGGGCTCCAGCATTTCCGGCTGATGGTGGGCGAAGGTCAGAGACAGTCCCTCCAGCCCGCCACCCCGCCGCAGTGCGTAGAACAGGACCGTCGCCGCCACGCAGAGCATGACGGCTCCCTGCATGACGTCGGTGTGGACGCTCGCCCGCATGCCGCCGGCGGAGGAGTAGAAGACGAGGATCCCGACCCCCAGAAGTACCGCCAGCCCCGGGGGCAGCGACGTCACCGACGAGAGGAGGACGCTCAGGGCCTCCAACTGAGTGCCCAGATAGCCGACCACGCCGAGCAGAATCGCCAACGCCGCCAGCCCGCTGGAGACCCGGCATCCGAAGCGCCCCAGGATCACGTCCGGCACCGTGAGGCAGTCCCCCTCCCGTGCCAGTCGGAACAGCGGCCGGGCCAGCACCCAAGCCATGAGGGCGCCGGTGAAGGAACTGGAGATGACGATCCAGAAGGAGCCCAGCCCGACCTGGTAGAACAGTCCGGGTCCTCCGACGAAGACGAACCCGCTCATGATGGAGGCCATGGTGGTCAGCGCCGCCGTCACCAGGCCGAGACGGCGTCCGGCCAGAAAATAGTCCCCGGCGGTGCGGCTGCGGCGGGCGGCGGCGACGCCGATGACCAGCAGGACCAGCAGATAGAGAAGGCCAAGCCAGAGACTCATCTCCCAATCCAGTCCCGGAAGCGAAGCGCGAAGGCCAGGGGCCAAATGGCCGCCGGGACGATCCAAACACCAAACAGGGTCCAGAAGGCCGCGGGCGGGAGGCCAAAAATGAAGTCCGCTGCGGGATCGGCCGCCGGAGTGGACGCGGCGAGGTAGGCCAGAACTCCGGACACCCAGACCCAGAAGAGGAGGACCGGTCCCCGAGGGGCCCCTCCCAGGGCGGCCATCCCGGCGATCAGGCCGACGCCGGCGATGGCCATCAGCAGGCCCGATCCGGCGAGGCCTCCGACCAGCAGGAGCGACGTCGAAACCAGGAGAAACCAGATGAGCATTCGAGGGTCAATGATAGCGGGAGGGGCTGGCCGATGCGCGTTCCGAGGCGTCGGCACACTTGGCCCTTCGAACCTCAGAGCCGAAACATCGAGGGCGGCTCAGGCGCCGATCAGGTCCCGAAACCGATCGAGTTCCGCTTCGAATTCGGCCCGATCCAGGGTCCGAGTCTCACCCTCGTCCTGAATTCGAAAGACGGTGGCTCTTTTCAGAACCTCCGCGGGGTCGGGAAGGGAAGCCAACTCGTTCAGCTCGAGAAATCTCCTGTAGTTGTTGAATTTTCGCCGCACACCGCGGCCGTCGACGGCCACGAAACCGACCTCCGGGTGGCCGTACGAAACGGCGACGTCCTTGAGTTCGCAATAATTGGCAAGATCGTCGGTGGTCACCAGAGGCCTCCTTCGCACGACGCAACATGGGTGTCGCCGGGTGGACCCTCCGCCTCGCCCGGGTCTCCGAGCCGATTCCGTGTCACGAGTATATCCGAACTATTCCCGATTCCGAGGCCACGGATTACACCAAGTGGGTCCGCCAACGTGCCCGGTTCGCCGGACCGGATCCCCGTGCCTTGAAGTACCCGTCCGAGTCGATCTCGCGGCTACCCCTGGGGGAACCGGCCCTGCAGCCGACGCACGGCGAGGTTGGCCGCCGATGCCACATCAGGATTGCCGTGGCGCATCAGGTCCTGCACCCGCGGCAGGGCGTCGGCCCCGCCGCTCATGCCCACCACGTCAAGCAGTCGAACCACGACGGCGTCCCTCTCGCTGTTCAAATAGGGGTAGAGCAGCGTCACCTTGTCGGGAGGCAGCTCCAACAAATAATAGTAGGCTTGATCGCCCTGCGACTGATCGATCAACTCGACGATGTGCTCCTCCCGACCCATCAGAAACAGGGCATAGCCCATCGCCAGCCGGACGGAGGAGGAGCTTTCACGCAGGTGCTGTCTGGCCAGGAGCCCGACGTAGCTGTCGTCCTCCGTGCGACCCAGGCCCTCGGCGGCGTATCGGCGATAGAAATCCCGCGAATCGTTGAGCGCGTCCTCGAAGATATCCTTGCTGCTTTCGTCTCCGATGTGGGCGAGGGCCTCGAGGACCTTGCGCTGCAGATCGTCGGCGCCGGACACCGGCACCACCCCCAGCAGCCTGCGTCGATCCTCGATGCCGAGACGGTACAGGTTGTTGAGCATCGGCACCGCGGCCGTCACTCTCAGACGCCCGGCGGTCAGGATGGCCTCGTCGCGGGTCTTCCTGTCGGAATCGCGAATGAAGGGAACCACCATTTCGCCCGCTTCCCGATCGCCGATCTTGTAGACCGTCCGAATCAGTTCCACCTTCACGTCGTTGGCGCGTTCGCGGTTCAAGGCGTCCTCAATGGCCGTGAGGGCGCTTCGGGCGCGCAGGATCCCCAGGGCCACGGCCGCGTCCTTTCTCAGGCTCCGGTCCTGGACGAAGAGCAGGTCCGTCAGGGCGTTGATGGCGTCCTGGCTGACCGGCATATAGGGCTCCACCACCCGGGCGTCGTAATCGTCGCTGAGGGGGTTGAGGAAGCTCACCACCCGCCTGACCCCGGTGACGAACCCACCCTCCTCGATGACGTAAATGTTGACGATTCCCTCCACGGCAACCCGCTGGATCCGCCTTTCCGAGTCCCGTGTCAGCCTCACGAAGGAGTGCAGCGCCCGGGTGTCGTTAATCTGGAGAAGGGCTCGGGCCGCCGCGTGGCGCACGTCGGCGTCGGCGTCCTCGGTCGATTCGATCAGATCGGGAACGGCGCTCCGCACCCTGTTCTCCCCGAGCAGACGCGCCGCCTCCGCTCGACGGCTCGCATCCGGGTGCTTCAGGTCGTGCACCAGACCGTCCACGCTTCGTCTTTCGGTTTGTTGCGCCCATACCGAGGTGCTTCCCCCGAGCAGGCCCAAAGTACATATAACGGCGACGAGGCATTTCCAGGCTCGCATCAACACCGTCCTTTCTTCCTCTCGGAAATCTTCGCATCCCTACAGTAGCAGAAATCCCTGACGGTACTGATGCTGATGCGGGCGCGGGCGAAAAGTTAGCGGGGGGGCCGCGCGGCTGGTTGTAGGGGCTGGGGGAAGGCGATGTCCGGCGCAACTACTGACCCACGGCGGCTGCCGACTTTCCGCCGCGTCCTCCGGCCAATGCGGGCCCCCGGATCCCAGAGCGCCTTGACCTGTGGGGACGCCATCCTAAGAATGGAATGCTTGAGTCAAGATCGAGGAAGAGACATATGCCTACCAGACCCCAGTTGATCGTCTTCCTATACGTATTCGTTCTCTGGTCGCCCGCGATCGCGGGCGGCCGGATTCCCCTCTCCCTGGAGATGGACGTGCCGGAGGTGGAATACTCGGAGGCCATTCCGCTCCCGGAAGCGGTCATGGGCCACCGGATCGGCACTCGCCACACCCGGCCCGACCAGACGGTGGCCTACTTCGATGCCGTGGCCGCAGCCGGCGACCGCGTCGTGGTGAGGCGGCACGGGGAAAGCTACCAGGGTCGGCCGCTGATTCACGCCATCGTGACGAGCCCGGAGAACCACCGCCGACTGGAGGAGATCCGGCGGACGAACCTGCGCCTCTCGGATGAGGCCCCCTCCGTCACGGACCGCGAGCTGGCCGATCTGCCGGCGATCGTTCTCATGGGGTACAGCGTCCACGGTAACGAGGCCTCCGGCACCGAGGCCGCCATACTGCTCCTCTACCATCTGGCGGCTGGCGGCGGCCCTCCGGTGGACCAGGTTCTGGAGCATTGTGTCGTCATCATCGATCCCCTGCTCAACCCCGACGGACGGAGTCGCTTCGTCGAGTGGGTGAACGCCAACCGCGGCGGCGTCCCCACCCCGGACCCCGCCCACCGGGAGCACAACGAGCCCTGGCCGGGCGGCCGATCCAACCACTACTGGTTCGACCTCAACCGGGACTGGCTGCCCGCCCAGTTGAAGGAGTCCCGGGCCCGACTCGAACTGTTCCACCAGTGGCGGCCTCAGCTGCTGACCGATTTCCACGAGATGGGTAGCGAGACGACCTACTTCTTTCAACCCGGCGTCCCCTCCCGCAACAATCCCAGTACGCCGGAGCGGACCTACGAGCTGACGAGGGAGATCGCCCGCTACCACGTACGCCACCTGGATCGGATCGGCTCCCTATATTTTTCGGAAGAGAGCTTCGACGACTTTTATTTCGGCAAGGGCTCCACCTATCCGGACATCAACGGCGCCGTGGGCATCCTTTTCGAACAGGCGTCCTCCCGGGGACTCCTGCGGGAGACTTCGACCGGAATCCTCACCTACGAGTTCACCATCCGAAACCAGTTCGCCACCTCGCTGTCGACCCTGGAGGCGGCGGTTGCTTTGCGACAGTCCCTCCTGTTCCATCACCGCGACTTCCACCGCGAGGCGCTGCGGGAGGCGGAGGCCGGGTCGGTCGGCGCCTACGTGATCGACGCCCGTCGTGACGGCGCCCGGGGCGTCCCCTTCGTGGAGACCCTTATGCGCCACCGGATCCAGGTCCATCAACTCGCCCGGGACCTCAGTTCCGGCGACCGTCGGTTCAGGGCCGGAGAGGCGTTTGTTGTCCCTACGCACCAGCCCCAGGCTCGGCTCCTCCGCACCCTGATGGAGGAGGTGACCGACTTCAACGACTCGGTTTTCTACGACGTTTCCACCTGGACCCTTCCTCTGGCGTTCGCGGTCCATGTCGAGGAGCTCGCCGGAGACCCCTCCCGGTACCTCGGGCCGCTATTGAACGAGGCGCCCTCCCCGGTGGGGCGGGTTTTGGGGGGGCAGGCCGAATACGCCTACCTGATGACCTGGGACAGCCACCTGGCCCCCCGGGCACTGTTCGCCTTGCAGGAAGCGGGACTTCACGCCCGCCTGATGGTCGCGCCGTTCACCATTCCCGTCGAGGGCGCCCCCCGGCGCTTCGAGCGCTCGACCATCGCGCTGCCCCTGGCGACGGGAGGGGTCGAGCCCGGGGAAATCCACCAAACGGTCCGCCGCCTGGCCGACGAGACCGGCGTCTCCTTCTACGCGGTCGCCACCGGACGGACGGACGACGCCCCCGATCTGGGGGGACCCTCGGCGCGCGTCCTGCCCCAGCCCCGCATCGCCCTGCTCAGCGGGCCGGGCACCCGAAGCTCCCAGGTCGGCGAGATTTGGCACCTTCTGAACGAGCGGATGGGGGTTCCGGTCACGTTGCTCGAGCTGGATCGACTGCCGCGCGCGGACCTCGGCCGATACAACACCCTCATCGTCCCCGGAGGCGGCTACGACGACGTGGCGGACGCCGCTTTGAGCCGGCTGGCCGAGTGGGTGCGCGGGGGCGGACAACTGGTTGCCGTTCAGGGGGGCGCGCGGTGGCTGGTCGCCAAGGAATTCATCGACGAGCAATCGCGCGACTGGACCACGACTCTGGGAGATCCGTCCTACGAGGACGTAGAGCGGGCCCGTCGGTCGCTGACCATTCCCGGATCCATCTTCGAGACCCGGCTGGATACGACGCACCCGCTGGCCTTCGGACTGGGCGAGAGACTGCCGGTGTTTCGGGACCAGGAGTATCTGTTCGAGCTTTCCCATTTCCCGGGGGCGAACGTGGCCCGCTACACCCTGGCCCCTTTGATGAGCGGCTACATCGCCTCGGAGAAGCTCCCCCAGTTGGCGGGGACGGCGGCGGTCATCGCCCGTCGAATGGGATCGGGCCGGGTGGTGCTGTTCGCCGACAATCCCAACTACCGGGCCTTCTGGTATGGGACCTCGGCGATGTTCCTGAACTCTCTGTTCTTCGGGCATGTGTTCTAGGCGGTGTCCTGGGGGCTGAAGGTTGGGTCGTTGCCGGGGCACTGAGGATTGGGACAGGTCCGACGGTTCCCCCTGAGGCCGGAAATCGAGAGGAACCCCGCCCCAGCCCCCAGTCCCCGGGTAATGGTAAGCTTGCCTGGCCCCATGTCGACAAGCCCCGACAAGACAGGCCCACTTGACTCGATCACGCGTTCCGCGGACGCGGCGGGTCGCATCCCCCTGGACTGGAGTCGGATCGACATGGTGCTCCTCGACATGGACGGGACCCTGCTCGACCTCCACTTCGACGACTATTTCTGGCTGGAGCACGTTCCCCGGGTGTACGCCCGAAAGCACGGGCTCTCGGTGGAGGAGGCGCGGGCGGGTCTGTTCGAGCGCTACCGGCATCGGCGGGGGACGCTGGACTGGTACTGCCTCGATTTCTGGAGCCGCGAGCTGGGCCTCGACATCCCTCTTCTCAAACGGGAGGTGGAGCATCTCATCGAGGTTTTTCCCCATGCGGTCGAGTTTCTGAAGCGAACCAGAGAACGGGGTAAGCGCCTCGTTCTGGTGACCAACGCCCACGGGAAGAGCCTGGCCCTCAAGATGAGCCGCACCGAGTTGGGGCG
Source organism: uncultured Acidobacteriota bacterium (assembly GCA_964422565.1). Taxonomy (GTDB): domain Bacteria; phylum Acidobacteriota; class UBA6911; order RPQK01; family JAPXNP01; genus CAYRCA01. Next base: position 10,639 of record CAYRCA010000039.1, read on the forward strand.
CCACCTGGACGCGCTGATCAGCGCCCACGACCTGGGGCTCCCCAAAGAGGACGTCGGCTTCTGGACGCGCCTGCGGCGGGTGGAGCCCTTCGATCCCGGCGCGACGCTCTTGGTGGACGACAACGTCTCGGTGTTGCGCTCCGCCCGGCAGTACGGGATCCGCTTTTTGATCTCCGTCCTCCAGCCCAACACGCGCAAGCCCGCCCGCGAGACGGGCGGTTTCCCGGCGATCCGGAGTTTCAGCGAGATCTTGCCGAGCGAGGGCGGGTAGAGTTCAGGAACTGGGGGTTGGGGCGGGGCCTTGATTCAGGGCATCCGGTGGACGGTCGGACTTGTCGGACCTGTCGGACCGGTCCGACCCGTTGGACCGGCAACGCGGCCGGGTCGGTCACCGAGATTCACTCACGGAACCGCCGGAAACACATAAACAGTACACCCGAACCCCGTCTCCGGCCCCAACCCCCGAACGCGCAAGACGGCAAGCAAGAAGAGGGCCGCCCCCGGGGGTGGCCCTTCTTTGTGTGGTTCATGAACCCCGCGGGCCGGCGACTAGAACTCGAGTCGCGCCGAGAACTGGATGGTCCGCGGAGCGCTCACCGAACCGTTCCAAAAGCCGAAGTTGGGGGCGGCGACATTGCTCACGAAGGCCTGGCTACCCCAGACGCCGGACGCGGTGAACCGATGCCAGTTCCAGATGTTGAAGAACTCGGCCCGGAACTGGAAGTTGGTGTGCTCCCCGATGGGCGCGTTCTTGATGAACGAGACGTCGTGGTTGTAGAAGGAGAACCCCCGCTCGCTGGTGATCACGCTGCCCGAACCCTGGTTGTAGAGGAACACCGGACCCTCGAACGCCGCCGCGTTGAAGAGCGGGCCGCGGCCGGGGTCGAAGTCGCCCTTGTCCTGGGCGTACAGCTGCCCTTCGCTGTATCCGGGCAGGCAGCCCATGCGAAACTGACCGGGGATGGTGCAGTCGCCCGACCGGAAGTACAACGGCAGGCCCGAGGAATAGCGGAAAATGCTCGTCATGGACCAGTTCCCCAGGAACCAGTTGGCCGGTCCTCTCTGGCCGCGGAGCCAGGGAAGATCGTAGATGAATGAGACCGACAGAACCTGCGGCACGTCGTCGTTCGCCAGAGTGATGATCCGTCGCCGCTCGAAAGGCGATACCACGCCCCCGAAGCCTTCCCAGGTCCCGGTGCCGACGGGTTCATTGGTCTGACCCGTGGTGGTAATCAGCTTCGACCACGTGTAGGCCAGCAGCAGGAAGGTCCCCTCGGAGAAACGCTTGTCCACCTTCATCTGGAAGGAGTGGTAGCTGGACACGCCGGCGTTCTCATTCTGACCCTGGAGCACGCCGCAGAACTGTGGGTAGGGCAGAAGAGCCTGCGCCACGTTCGGGCTGCAGCCCGTCATCTGTTCGACCCACCCCTCGTAGGGGAGGGGCACGCCGTGGAGCTCCGTCATGCCGGGAGTGAACTCGTCCAGCAGACGCCCCTCCAGGGACAACAGGTCGGGATGCAGCACGTTGGGCGGGGCCATGAGGGAGGGCAGGCGGGTCCCCTTGTTGCCGACGTAGGCCGTGCTCACCATCATGTCGCGTCCCACCTCCCGCTCGATGGTCAGGTTCCACTGCTGCGAGTAGGCGCGCCGGTTGGCGTCGAAGGGCCGGTACATCGTCCCCTGGCCGTTCCGGAAGTCGGGCTCGAGGAAGGGCGGCCGGGCAAAATCCTGCGGAAAGCCCTCGCTCAGGACGAAGGCCGCCTGGAGGCCTCCCAGCGTCGAGGAGAAGCTGGGGTTGGCGTTGTATCCGTGAAGGTTCATGCCGCCGCCCCAGCCGGGGTTGTACGCCTGGTGGAAGAAGATGCCGTAGCCGGTGCGGACCACCGTCTTGTCGTCGTAGCCGTAAGCAACGCCCAGGCGGGGGGCGAAGCCCTTCTTCCAGGTCTCCTCGGGATGCCGCCGGCCGGTCCGAGTCAGAAACTCGTCGGCGAAGGCCAGCGCGCCCAAGCGACCCGCCGCCCCCGGATTGGGAAGGGTCGGGTCGAAGAAGGAAAGGCGGTCGTTCAGCTCGAAGGAGGGCGTGAACACGTCCCACCGCAGGCCGTAGTTCAAAGTCAGCTTCGGGGTGACCTTCCAGGTGTCGCCGCCGTAGACGGCGTAGGCCCTCTGGCGGGCGTACCAGGCGTCCACCGTGCGGAACTGCGCGTTGCCGCTGTTCACCTGCTCCAGAAGGAAGCTGGCGATGGGGTTGCCGCTGGGGATACCCCGCAGGCCGGTGGTTCCGCGGCTGAAAGAGAAGCTTCCGGCGTTGTTGGTGTTATCGTGGAAGTTCTGTCCCAAGTCGCGATACTCGCCTCCGAACTTGAAGGTGTGGTTCCCACGGACCCAGGTCATGAGATTGTTGCCCACCACGGTGGGCCGGGTCGTAATATTCAGCGGACCGGGACCGTTCGACGTGCTGTAGCCCTGGTATCCGTCGCTGAAGCTGATCACGGGAACGTGCGTGTGGGCGGCCACCCCGGCGATCTTGGCGAACTGGTCGATATAGTCCTCGTTGAGGGAGCCGTAGCCTTCGTTGCGGTTCAGATAGCCGATGGCGAAGTGGTTGACCAGCGTGGGCGAGAAGGTGCGCATCCAGTTCAGACGGTTGATCCAGGAATTCTGGGGATCGGTGTAGACGGTATTGGAGATGGGGATCGGGAGCAGCGTGTTCTCGTTCTTCGGGGCCCACTGGCTCCAGGACGAGAAGTAGAGGTGGTCCTTGTCTCCGATGTGCGTGTCGATGCGCCAGAAGTAGTATTTCGTATTGGCCAGGATGATGTCGGGAACCGGAGCCGCCTGGTAGTTGAGCAGCGCCCCCTCCCGCGTGGGGTTGGGCAGGTGCTGGAAGTAAGCCAGGGCGATGGAGTTGGCGAACCGGTCGGAACAGATCACGTTGGGGCTGTTCCCGTCGCAGCCCATGAACTGATCGCGCAGAAACGGCAGATTACCCGGGCCCTCGGCCTGCCCGGGGTTGAAGGTCGGATTGGGCCGCAGTGTGGCCGGGTCGTAGATCGGAATCAGATTTCCGGCGCCGTCGACCCAATCGGTGAAGTCCCCCTGCCGGTTCTTCAGACTGGGGATCGACAGGATGGGCGCAGTGGCTCCGCCGTTCACCCGGAATTGCTCGTGATTGAAGTAGAAGAAGGTCTTGACGTTGTCCGACCAGGCGCCGGGCAGCCTCACGGGGCCCCCGATGTTGGCCCCGAAGTTGTGCTGCAGGTTGAAGGGCCTCTCCTGTCCGAAGGCGCTGGCGTTCAGCACCGAGTTGCGGTGGAACCAGAACGCGGAGCCGTGAAACTCGTTGGTGCCGGACTTGGTCTCGGCGATGATCGAAGCCCCCGCCGTGCCGCCGTACTGGGGTTCGTAGTTCGCGGTCAGGATTTTGATCTCGCTGACCATGTCGGGCGAGTAGGGAAAGTCCTGAAAGATGGAGATCATTCCGCTCTGGCTCATGGTGCCCTGCTGCATGCTGACTCCGTCCACGATGGCCTCGTCCCCCGACTGGATGCCTCCGCTGATGCGGGCGTCGAAGGCGTTGTTGCTTCCCCCCGTGGTCACGCCCGGCATGAGGACAGCGAAGCTGGCCGACGATCTCACGGTCCCCGAAACCAGAAGGGGCAGCCGCTGCAGCGTGTCGGGGCTGATCCCCTCCTCGCGGGCCCCGCTTTCGAAATTCAACTGGGACGGCTGACCGACGACCTCGATCGTTTCGGTCACCTCGCCCACCTGAAGCGTTACATTGAGACGGGCCCTCTGGTTGATGGCCAGTTCGATGCCCGACTGTACGTACTCCCGGAAGCCCGCCAGCATCGCCCTCAGCTCGTATCTTCCCGGCGTCACGTTCTGGAAGGTGTATCGCCCCTGATCGTCCGAAACGTACGTGGCTTGGGCGCCCGTCGCCACGTTGATCAGGATGAGCTCCACCCCCGGAATCACGCCGCCCGTGGCGTCAACGACGACGCCGGACAGGGAGGCGTTGAAAGCCTGGGAAAAAACGGGAGCGGTCGGAAGCAGGAAGGCCGCAAGGAGAAACAGCAGACGACTGAAGAAGTCAAGTCGCATCGCAATCCCCTCCACACAGACGGAAGAAATTTACACCTCTTCCCCAAACGAGGTGCCGTCTGCAATTAATGTCGAAGGAATACCACTGAAATCAAAGAAAACGCAAGAGGAACTTTGAGGGCGATTCGGCTGGACATCCCCCTGACGATCGTTCCCGGATCTCCGAAATTGGTGTCTTGCGGCAACTTACTTTTTGGTTACGTCCTGTCTCGGAGGAGCGGAACAAGGTCGGGGGAGTTTGTCCTCCGCGTGGGGTACACCGTTCAGGAATCGATCAAACCGTTCATTCCAACGGGTACATGGGAAACATTGGCGCAATCCCCCAGTCCCCAGTCCCCGCCAGTCCCCAGCCTCCAGCCCCGGAACCGAGAAGGAGCCGAAAACCCCGTCCCATCCCTTCGGGAGTTTCGCGCTCGTAGACACCCGTCGCTCCCTCTTTTATTCCTCAATCGGCACCACCTCGATGCTGCGCAGCGA
>CAYRCA010000040.1:0-14997 GCA_964422565.1 uncultured Acidobacteriota bacterium
TGTCGACGACATAGTTCCGGTCGCCCTCGACACGCTGCAGGACACGTTCCGCCAGATACCCGTTGCCCCGCTCCGCCCTCACCCGGCGGCCCGTCTTGACGAGGTTGTCCCGAGTCGGCTCCAGCCTCAGGTTTCGGACCTCCTCGCGGACGACGTCGGACAGGGAGTAGTAGCAGAAGCCTTTCGTCTCAAGGTACTTGGCCGCCTCGCCCTTGCCCGCCGCGTTGCGGCCCGTCAAGCCCAGAATCATGATCCCCTTATAGCGGTTGAACTGTTCCCACTGCAAGGGCGGGGGACAGGACAGGGCGGGGGACAAGGAGGATAGGAGGATCGGGAGGGTTCGAGGATTCAGGGGATTGGGTTCTGGGGTTCGAGTTTGGACGCGGGGTGAAACGGCGCGGTGAGGTGGAATCGTTGAGCCGTTGCGCGCAGGAGTCGACAGAGAAAAGCCCGGATCTCATCGGCCGGTCGGTGGAAACCGGAGTCGGACCCTGAGTGCCCGCGGCGTCAATCTGTTAAGATGAAAGGCACTGGCGGACTATGCCTCGATTCATCAAACTGTTGATAATTCTTCTCTTACTGGCCGTCGCCGGGGCTGTTTCCCTGTTCGTCTACGTCGGAACCGACCATTTCAACGGCTGGGTTCAAGGTCAAGTCACCCGTTTTCTTGAAGATCGTTTTGAGGTCGAGGCCCATTTCGGCAGGATCGATGTCGGGCTTTGGGCGGGACGACTTCGGATCGAGGATCTTCGCCTCTCCAGCCGAGCTTTTCCCACGCACGAACCGGCCATCGAGATCGCCGAGATCGCGCTCAACTACCGGCTTGTCGAATATCTTTCCCCGGAGATCAGTCTGGATTCGTTGATGCTCGATGGTCTACGCCTGAACCTGAGACAGGATCCCAACGACCGCTTGAATCTGAGCAACATGTTCGCCTCTCCCGTTCAGGAACCTGGGCCGGCGACCGACTTCTTCTCTCCCGTGAGGCTGAAGATCGGCCGGATTGGCCTCAAGGATGCCGTCGTCACCTTCGAGGATCAAACCGTGGTGTTCGACAGCAGTTCGGACGGATTCGACATGCGCCTCGACTTCGAACCCGAGCGCTCCGCCTATCGAGGATGGACCTTGTTGCGGGGACTTTCCGCGGTCATCGACGGTTTCCGCCTTCCGGTCAGTGATTTCGAGGCGGAGTTCGAACTCTTCGACAACTCCATAGTCTTTTCACCGGCTCTTTTCAGCTCCGATCAGCTGGAGGGAACCTTCGAAGGCTCCATCCTCGACCTGCAACATTTTCATTACGATTTTCGGGTGGACCTGCTCGCCAACCTTCTCCGGTTCGAGGAGCCTGATTTTTCCGAAGTGTTTGAAGAGGCTCAGGTGCGCGTTGGCGGCCGTCTCATCGGCAGGGGCGGTGACTTCCTGTTGGACGGTCGGGCCGAGTCCGAGAAACTGCTGGTCAGGGGTATCGAGTTCACTCGTTTTCAGGCCGACGTGGTTGTCGATCGGGACGGCGTGGCTTTCTCGTCGGCTCTCTTTTCCGTGTTCGAGGGAAGGGGCGGGGCCGAAGGGGAAATCGCTTGGGGCCGGGACGCCGTGTCCCGGGCCGAGGTGGCCGCCTCGGACCTTCGGCTGAGGAGTTTCTTCCGGACCTTCGATATCGCCGGGCTGCCTATCGATGCCCGCAGTCGAGTTGAGGCCACCATCGAGTGGCCGGGAGTCAATTTCGAGGCCCTGTCCGGACGGGGCCGACTCTCCTATGTGGGCGCCTTTTCCGAGCCGGAGACGGAAGGCTCGGACCCGTTGCCGTTTACCGGCGATGCGGATCTCACCCTGGGCGACCGCCGCGTCGTTTTCAGCAACGGGCGCTTGGCCACCGGCCACACGCGGAGTGACTATCAGGGCTCCTTGAGTTTCGACGCCGATCTCGCGGTCGGAGGAACAGTGGAATCTCAGTCCGCGGAAGAAGTTCAGCGGATCGGGGACCTGTTCGACCTCGTACCCGGGGATTTCCTGGAGGAGTATCCCTTCCAGTTGTCCGGTGTCTTCGCGGGCGACTTCGACTTGGAGAAGCCCGATGGTGCGCCCCTGACGCTGGCCGCCCGCGCCGACGCCTCCGAGATCCTGTTTCGGGGCCAGTTGCTGGGCGGTCTGTCCACCCGCATCCGATTGACTGGGGAATCCGTCGCATTCGAGGAGCTGACCCTCCACGGCCGGGATGAGGTCCTCGAGGCCGAGCTGCGACTGGCCCTGGAACCCGTGGCCCTCTACGAGTTGTCGCTGAGGGCCGAAGGTCTTCCCCTGGAATGGTTGAATCTATTCGATCTGGTGGATTCGGATCTGCCTCTGCAAGGCCGGGCGGCGGGTAACGTCGCCCTGCGGCCGCTTCAAAGCGGAGGTTTTCAAGGCGGGGGGCAGATCGAGCTGCGGGAACTCCAGGCCTTCGATCAGACGGCCTCCCTGGTCCGGGGCGCTTTTTCCATTCTAGGTTCCGAGGTCCGGCTGAGCGACCTGCAGGCCGCGGCCTTTGGTGGAAACATCCAGGGTGGCGGTTCCTTCAACACCGAGACCACCAGTTTTGAGGCCCGCCTCGAGGGCAGGGGGATCCGCCTCGATCGGATCGCCGGAGCACCCGAGGCCGTCCAGGGCACCTTCGACATCGATGTGAGCGGTTTGGGGAGCATCGAGGCCCCTCAGCTGGATCTGCGTCTTCGGTCGCCCGAAGTGACGATCGCAGGCCAAGTCCTGCGAAACGTCGAGCTCACATCCCAGTACGAGAACGGCCGCAACCCCTTTCATGTGAGCGCCGGGTTCCTCGAGGAGCGGATCGAGGGTAGAGGGGTGCTTCGGCCGGTCGAGCCCTATCCGATCGAGGTCGACCTGGAGCTGTCGGGCATTCAGGTCGCACCCCTGCTGGACCATTTTCTCGACCTTTCGCTCGCCGGTTTTTCAGGAGTCGCCACAGGACGAATCCTGGTTTCGGGAGACCTGCTGGACCCTCGCGAAATGCGGGCGGAAGGACGATTCGAGGCGCTGGACCTGCAGGTGCAGGACTATCGGGTCGAACTGGCGAGCCCCCTGAACGTCTCGTATCGGACACCCTATGTAATCCTGGAAAGGTGCCGGTTTGTGGGCAGCGAAACGGACGTCCAGGTTGCGGGCCGGATCGAGCTGGCCGAGGTCCCGCAGTTGACTCTCACGACGACGGGCGACGTCAACCTCCTGTTGGCGAACGCCTTCCTGGAGGGCGGGGACATCCAGGGCAACCTGAACTTTGAAACCAACTTTCACGGTCCTCTCGAGAACCCCCGTATTGTGGGTGCCGCCACCCTCACGGATGTGTTCTTTTCCTACCCCGACACACCCATCGTGATTCTGGACGGCGAGGGGAGCTTCAAGTTCACCGCCAATCAGTTATCGATCGACCAGTTCTCGGCCAGAACCGAGTACGGCAGGGTCAGTATCAGCGGCGGGGTCTTCCTGGACGGTTTTCAACCCGTCCGCTGGCAGGTGAATGTCCTGGGTCACGGTCTTGCCTTGGAGTACCCGAATGATGTTCTAACGGTTTTCGACGCCGACCTCGACCTGATTCGGAGCGACGCACGGCAACTGATCTCCGGAGTGGTCTATGTCCGGTCCGCCGAGTACACGCAGAATGTTTCGATCGCCGAGCTGATCTTCAGCCTGACCCAGGCCGACGTCGTCACGGCGCCAACCCCCGCCGCGGAGGACATCGCTCTGGACGTGACCGTCGAGGCCTACCAGAGCCTCAGGATCAACAACAACCTGGCTCATCTGACGGGTAGCGCCGACCTTTCGATAATTGGCACCGTCAGCAACCCCGTTATCCTCGGAAGCGCCACCGTCGACGAGGGTTTCCTCACGTTGGAGGGAAACCGGTACGATGTCACCCGCGGTACGGTTAGCTTCAGCGACCCGAGGCGGACCCGTCCGCACCTGAATTTCGAGGCCGAGACCCAGGTTCGGGAGTACGCCATCGCCGTTGTCATCCGCGGACCGGCCGATCAATTTCAGCTCTCTTTTCGTTCCGACCCCCCTCTGGCCACAGCCAGTATCGTGTCGCTTCTGGCCGCCGGTCAGACACAGGAGGAGATCTTCGGAGCCGAGCCCACCGATCAAACCCGCTCCGCCACGCTTGTCGCCTTCGGCGCCGGAGCGTTGCTCAGCAAGACCCTGGGGGAGGCGGTGGAGGCCGGACCGGGCCGGCTGTTGGGGTTCGAGCGCTTTTCCATCGACCCCTTTATCTCCGACAGCGTGGATCGGGACCCGGGCGCCCGGATTACCCTCGGAAAACAGATCACCAGGGAACTGAACGTCACTTCTATCTCAAGCGTGACCAACAGCCTTCAGGAACAGACCGTGGTCATCCAGTATCGGATCACCGATTGGCTGACCGCGGTGGGAACCAGCGACAGCTACGGCCGGGTTGCGGTGGATTTCAGGCTCCGCAAGAGATTCTAACCAAGGATGGTCTTGACTCAACGGTCGTGAGGCGTCGCCAACTTCATCGCGGGATCGGGAATTCGATGGATGCAGGTTTCTTCCGCTTCCTGGCAACGCTTTTCCTGTCGCTTGCGCAGATGCCCGGCCTCCTGGCCGAACCGACGGGCGACCAAGTCGTCGGCAGGATTAGCTTCGAGGCGGACGGACCCATCCGGCACATCGCGGAGGAGGACCTGCGAAAGTTGGTGACCCTCGGGGAAGGTGCGCCCTTCTCGGAGTCGCAAGCCCGCCACACTGTTCGCCAGCTCCACGCAACGGACCTCTTCTGGGACGTTCAAGTGGAAACCCGGCCTATGGGCGATGACCGCCTGGATGTGGTGATCAAGTTGATCAGACGCTACCTGCTGGATCAAATCCGCTTCGAAGGGGACCTCCAGTTAAGTTCGACCGAACTGCGGCGAGAGCTGGCCTTCCGGGAAGGCGAGGCCTACAGCGACGGGTTGTTGGAAGACACGGTTTCACGGCTCAGATCGCTTTACCGCCGACAGGGTTTCCACCACAGCGTTGTTCGGCCCGAATTCCGTCTCGATGTTGCGTCGGCTCGCGTCGGCGTGGTGTTCGAGATCAGCGCCGGCCCGCGGGCCCAGGTCTCTGTCCTCGAGTTTGACATTGACGGACCACTCCATCCCGATGAGATCCGGGAAGAGATGGCGACCCGGGTTGGGGGAGACTATTCCGAGGCGCAGTTTGAGGCCGACCGGGAAGCGTTGCGCAGGATTCTGGCCCTGCGGGGCTATTTCCGTCCCGAAATCTACCTGCGGGGCGGCGACCGGTTCGACCCCGACACGCACTCAGTCCACCTCGATCTGCGTATCGTTCTTCGGGAGCGGACGGAGGTGGTTTTTGACGGGATCGAACTTTCCGAGCGTGAGTTGGCCGAACTACCCCTCTACTCGGGCCGGATGCCGCGGCGGCAGCAGATCGACGAGACCGTCAGGTTCCTCTCCGGCGAGTTGAAAAGACGGGGACACTTCATGGCCGAGGTCTCGGCGGAGGTTAGTGACCGGGAGTTTCCACCCCGTTGGCTCCGATTCGACGTCTCACCGGGTCCGACGTACCGCCTGTCCGGCATCCGGTTCGAGGGCAACGAGTCCGTGTCCCCGGCGGTCCTGGCGTCGCTTCTCACAACCAGGAAGGCTGGGATTATCCGCCGGGCCTTCGTGACCGACGAAACCCTCCGCACGGATGTGGAGCGGATTCGACTGCTCTACCAAAGTCGGGGGTTTCTCGACGTGGAGGTCAGTTCGCGCTTTGAGGCCGCGGCCGGCAACCTGGACCTGATCTTTCACATCGACGAGGGGCCGGTGCATCGGCTGGGAACGATTCAACTGGAGGGGAATGAGGCATTCGAGTCGAACGAACTGCTCGACCCGACTTCGATGCGGCCGGGACAGCCCTTCTCGCCCTATCTTCTTGCGAACGATCGCGCGATCATCATGGCGATCTACGAGCGCTGGGGTTACCGCGACGTGCAACTCACCGCAAACGTCTCAGCCCGGGATGGTCAAACCGTCGATGTGGAATATCTCGTCGAGGAGGGACCTCAATACTTTGTAGGCGATCTGCTGATCGCCGGCAATCGGGAGACGAAGAGGCGCGTGATTCGACGTGAAATCGTGGCCGAACCCGGTGGCCCCCTCTCCTACGAGCGGTCGCTGCAATCCGAAACAAACCTCTACAATCTGGCCGTGTTCAACCGGGTTCGGGTGAAGGAGATCCCCACGTTCAACAATCCGAGGGACCGCTCGCTTCTGTTCTCGGTGGAGGAGGCGCAGAAGTACTCCCTCGTCTACGGAATTGGATACAGCCAGACGTTCGGGAGTAGGGGGCCCGCCTCGGAGGGTCTTCGCGGAACTTTTGGAATCAGCAATCATAACTTTCTGGGACACGCCCGCTCACTTTCCCTGGGTGTGCGGGCCGGTCGTACGCGGCAGACCGGGAACATCTCCTACACCCTGCCCAGAGTGGGGGGGCGGCGCATCCCCACCGTCGTGTCTCTTACCGTCCAGAACGAGAACCGCATCTCGATCCGCGAAGACGAACTCCGCCTGAGAGTCCGACCCTACGACGCCTTCCGAATAACCGCGTCGAGTCAGTCCGAGAAGATGCTGAGCCGTCGGGAGTCCTTCTTTTTCCGGTACAATTTCGAGCAGATTCGACTCACCGTCCCCGAGCTGCTTGAAACGCCTCTGCAGTTCTTCCGCGAGGAGGAGAACCTGCGACTGTCGACCGTTTCCCTTTCCTACCTCAACGAGTCGCGGGAGGAGCCCATGGACCCGAAGAAAGGGTTCTTCCTGAGCGGTGAATCCTCCCTTTCCTCGAAAGGGCTGGGCTCTCAGTCCGAGTTTTTCAAGATTCTGACCCAAGGCAGATATTACTTCCCGCTGTTGCCGGAACTGACCCTGGCCTCGGCCCTAAGGATCGGGATCATCGCCCCGTTCGGCAGCGACCCCTTCGCCGAAGATCGCGACAACCCCGTTCCCATCAGCGAGCGCTTTTTCGCGGGCGGTCCCACGACCCTCCGCGGCCTCCCCCTGGACTTGGCGGGCCCCCTCGTCCTCCGCGAGGACGGTACGCCCTTCGAGGTTGGCCCCGAGGACAAGAGGATCCCCGTTCCCCGCGGCGGCAACGCTATGATCATCGGTAACCTGGAACTCCGTTTTCCGATTGTGGGGTTCGTGGGCGGGGCCCTTTTCTACGATGTGGGCAATGTCTTCGAGAGTCTGAGCCAGGTCGGCTCCAGTCAATTCAGCAACGCCATCGGATTCGGGCTGTCTCTGATGACACCCATCGGCCCGGTTCGTCTGGACCTGGCGCACAACCCGTCTCCTCCCCCCGTGGTAGGATTCAGTAAGTGGCAATTTCACCTCAACATCGGACATCCCTTCTGACGGGGCTGATCCTGGCGGCATTGTTCTCCGTCGGATTTCGGGGTGAAATCGTGGATCGGGTCATCGCGACCGTGGACGATCAGGTGATCACGCTGGTCGATCTCCATTGGCTGGTTCGGTATCGGGGGTTCCGACCACCCGAGGATCCCGCCGCCAGACAGGATTTTTACCGCGACGTCCTGGGTCAGTTGATCAACCAGAAACTGATCCTTCGAGAGAGCGCCCGAACGCCCTTTGTCAAGGTGCAACCGGAGGAGATCGAAAGGTTTACCAACGCCTACGCGGCACGGTTCGAGTCGTGGGCCGATTTCGAGAACCAACTGCGCGCCTTCGGCATGGAGGAATCTGATTTCCGCGAGCTTATGGAGCGGCAGATCGCGGTGAACAAGTTCATCGAGCTCCGGTTCGAGCCCTTCGTCATCGTGCTTCCCGACGAGATCGAGGCGTACTATCGCGAGGAATATGTACCCGAGCTGGAGCGAATGGGACAGCAAGCGCCCTCTCTGGCCGTGGTTGAGGAGACCATACGCCAGCTCCTGACCGTCCAGCGAACGACGAGCCAGCTGGAACAGTGGCTGCAGTCCACCCAGGCTCGAGTGAGAATTCGCGAAAGTCTGCTCCAGACGCCGATTGAAATGCCGAACATTCCGCCCGGGTTTCGCGACGAGGTTCGAATGATCCCCGATCCGTTCAGTAAAAATTCCTCTTCGAATCGATGATCAGGGTCACGGGCCCGTCGTTGACAAGCGAGACCTTCATCATCGCCTGGAATCGCCCCGTCGTGACCGGGACCCCCTCCCGCTCGATCCGGTCAGCCAGTTGCACGTAGAGCTCCTCGGCGGACTTCGGCGGAGCGGCCCGGGAAAAGCTGGGCCGATTCCCCTTCCGGCAGTCTCCATAGAGGGTAAACTGGGATATCAACAGGACGGCGCCGCCGACGTCTCGGACGGATAGGTTCATCCGGCCGTCCCGGTCGTTGAAGACCCGAAGGTTGATCAGTTTCCTGCTCATGAAGGCCACATCCTCGGGCCCGTCCTCCGAACCCACCGCCACCAGGACCACGAGCCCCCGCTGAATGGCCCCCACCGACCGGTCCTCCACCACCACTTCCGCGCCGTCCACTCGCTGCACCACGGATCGCATTCCCTCTCCCCCGCTGAATTGTGGATGATGGGTTCAGTGAATCCTCGCATCCAGGTTCTCTCCCCAGCGCTCCCGGATGACGCGCTCGAACCGAGGCAAGAGCAACAAGTCGAAGGTGCGCTCCTCTCCGGGGAAGACTTCCAGCACGCGCCGCCGGAAGTCATAAACCAGCCTGCGAGCGTCGGACAAGACCAGAGCCCGGTCCTGATAGAGAACCGCCCTCAGCAGGTCGCTCTGGACCCGCAGCCAGAGCAGTTTGCGATTCTCCTCCAGGACGTCGCTTCGTTTCCGATCATCGCTCTGCGGTCCGCTCACGCTATGTGTTTCACCTTTATTTCACTATTGCGCTTGACAGTTCACCTTTTATTCACCACAATGTAGTCCCGAGGAGTACTCACCATTATGCCACTTACCCGGAGACAGAAGGATATCCTGGCCTTTATCGAGTCCTTCCTGGAGACCCACGGATACTCGCCGGCTCTTGAGGAGATCGCCAGACATTTCGGAATCGCCTCGCTGAACGGAGTCTACAAGCACCTGCGTGTGCTGGAGGAACGGGGTTTCATCAGCCGGTTGAGCAACCGCGCCCGGTCGATCCGTCTCGTGAAGCTTGCCGAAACGAACATGCGGGCCGTACCGCTGCTCGGGCGAATCGCCGCCGGTCAACCCATCGAGGCCGTTGAGGACCGCGAGGAGATTCCGGTGCCGGAAAGCCTCCTCACGCGGGGCAACAACTACGTGTTGCGGGTCGAGGGCGACTCCATGATAGACGAGCAGATACGGGACGGAGACCTCATCATTGTCGAGCAGCGCTCCCTCGCTCGCGACGGCGAGACGGTGGTGGCGTTGATCGACGGCGAGCGCGCCACCCTGAAAAAGCTCTATCGGGACGGCGATCGGGTGCGGCTGCAGCCCGCCAATTCCGACCTGCCGCCCATCTACGTGGATCCGGAGCGGCTGAGGCTCCAGGGCGTGGTCGTCGGTCTGATGCGAAGGTACTAGGACTCAGGGATTTGAAAGGGAGACGGGGGATGCAGTATCGAGTTCGAGTCGCGGGCAAATTGTTCGAGGGAAGCGACCATCGGAGCCTCTTGCGGATGGCGGTCGCTGCCAAGAAGGTGACGTCGCGATCCGAGGAGCGGAAACAACCTGGAATTCCGGCGCCGCCGCCCGCCGACGCGCCCACGGCCGCGGCCTGATCCGCACCCGTCGCTCCCTTGGGGCGGAAAGCGGAAGCCTTCAGCCCGGGTTCCCAAGCAACTCGGAGAAGAGTCCACAGAGGATGTCCTCGGTACCCCGCCGACGGAATCCCGGCGCACCACCCCGGCGGATCGACGCGGATTAACTTGCGGCCGTCACAAGGAGGTCGCGATTCCGTCGCCAACCTTCCACGACTTCTGTGGAAAAGCCCGTGGAAAACCTTCGCGAGGGACCAAGGGCACTTAGGTTTGCTCCGCTTTGCACAAAGCCTGTGCGAGATGCTAAGACCTGTATTGTCAATCGTTTAAATGCGTCGCTCGGATTGTCTCGGGAGGCGCGTCCCGCCCGGCACGCCCAACGTCAGCCCCGGGCGCCGAGACCTCGGAGCTGTGCCCAGCCGGGTTCGCCGCCCGGGTCCACCGCCACCGACCATCCGTTCACAGACGCTCCGCTTCGCGACGGCGGAGGAAGTCCGCTCTCATCTCAACGGTCAGCTTGAGCGGTCGACCATCCCGGACAACATCCAGTTCGACCTCTTCCGCCGTGAGAGCCCGACTTAGCTGCTCCTGGTTTGCGACCGGACGACCTCCTGCCGCGGTGACCACGTCACCGGCCTTGAGCCCCGCCCTCTCGGCCGGGGAATCGGCCGCCACCTCCATGACGAGCACTCCCCGGGTACCGGAAATCCCGAGAAAATCCGCCATCTGCGCGGTCAGGGGGACGCCCTCGATGCCCAGACGGGCTCCGGGCCGGTACATGAGGATCCCCGGATAATCCGAAGGATCCCCCCATCTCCATCCCCGCTCGGGCACTCGGAAGGACCACGCCTCCCCGGGCACTCCGACCGGTGGCCCCACCTCGCGCCGTCCAATCTCTGCGGAAAGAAGGAACGAGCCGCCGGCCCGCCAGATTCCCAGGTCCACGTTTCGCCCGGGAGGCGTCTCCGAGACCAGGCGTCTGAACTGGCGAGTGCTCAGCACCGGGATTCCCGCGTACTCCAGAACCACGTCTCCCTCCCGCAGCCCGGCTTCGGCCGCCGGCGAGTCCGGCTCGACTCGCCGAACCAGAACGCCGGCCTCCCTTGGCAATTGGAGCGCCGCGACATCGTCGGCGGTCACGTCCCGCATGGAGATGCCGAGATACCCGGCCCCTTCCTCCAAGCCGAACATCCGCACCGCCTGAGAGCCCGTCAACGGTCCCATGCACAGAAGCAGAACGGCCGACGAAGTCAGAATCCGTCTCCATTCCATCGCTGTTCTCCTTTCCCTGTCTTCTTACACGATACCGGCAAGCCCTCCGTTCCTTTCAGCCGATCGCGTTCGAACGCCGACTCGTCGTTCCGTTCGGCGTTTGGTATTCTTTAGGTTCTCCGGAGAAGGGGAGACCTGAACGAGATCGGAGGGACGCCGAATCCGCGGTTCAGGGTCGTTGCTAAGTTTGCAACTTTTGACCTGAGTTCCAATCCAACTAATTGAGCGAAAGAGGCACTAGGACTGGAAAAGCCGAGACCGGTCGGAAGCGACTCGGCGAGGTGACGAACTCCGAACTGAGTCGCTTGGTGAAAGGGGCCCGGCAAGGCCGGGTGGAGGATTTCCATCGGCTGTATGCAATCTACAGCCGCAAGATCCTCAATTATCTTTATCGGATGACCGGCTCCAGGGAAGAAGCAGAGGACCTTGCACAGGATACTTTCGTGTTGGCCTTCAAGAAACTGGACTCCCTTAAGGATCCGGCGAAATTCCAGAGTTGGCTCTTCCGCATCGCGCAGAACAACGTTTATCAGAAGTATCGAGGGAAGAAGCCGCAAATCGAATCCATCGACCGAGAGGAGTCGGCTGAGCTCTCGGATCTGCAGAAACTGGCAACCCCGTCGAAAAGCCCCGAGGACAACATCCTGTCCGAGGAGCTGGAACGTTTGATCGAAGATGCGATTGCCGACTTGCCGGAAAAATACCGGATCGTTTTTGTCCTTTCGGCGGTTCAAAGGCTCAGCTACCTGGAGATCAGCGAGATCGTCGATCGCTCACTGGCGTCCGTCAAGTCCGATATCCATCGTGCGCGGGTGGCCGTGAGGGACAAGATCAAGCAGTACCTGGGGGAGAACTATGGAATGTCGAAGTTGCACTGACACTTTGACTGCTCTGCTGGATGACGAGCTGTCTTCGGAAGAGAAGGCTGTTATCGAAGAACACCTCGCCGTCTGCCCTCGCTGCGGAGAGGAACTCGGAAGCCTTCGCCAGGCGACTGAAATGAGCGGCGCGTTGAGTCAACTCGAACCCGGCCCCCGGCTCTGGCACCGGATTCGGGCGGACATCGAGCAACCGTCCCCCCTCAGGTTGGTCGTTTCCCATCTCGGCCGGTTTCTGTTCCGTCCCTGGGTTCCGGTGACCGCTTTGGCCGGATTGGTGGCCGTCATCCTTGCGGTGAACTCCCGAGACGTCGCCCATCCTCTGGAAACCGAGTTCATGTCCTTCATCCGGGAGCGCGAACGAGTCTTCGATGAGCAGAGGCGGATTCTGTTCAGTTCCGACGCGGTCTACCGATATCGACAGTCCAGGAACCCATTCATTCAGCCCGCCGCCCATCTCGACAGGAATCCCTTCCAGGAGTAGGTAATCGATGATGGTTCCCGCCTTTCTTGCGATCGTCTTTACGGGGACGACACTTTATGTAACGGCCCAAGACAACTGGGAGGAGATTCGACCCATTGCCGAGGCCCAACACGAGATCGTGCTCCTCCTCATTGAGAGGAAGGAGTTCGACAAGGTTCCGGGCGCGGCTCGCGAGATCTTCAATCTCGGCTTTCCCGAGGATCAGGAGCATCGGCTGGTCAAGGAGGCGGAAATCCTGACCAACGCGCTGCTGCACCACAATCAGATCCGAGTCGCCCACCAGGTGCTCGACGACGCGCTTTCTTGTGTGAAGACCCGGGGAGCGAGGGCGAAACTCCATCGGGAAAAGGCTTACGTCTACAAGAAAGAGGGCAAGACCGACGAGGCCATGCGCGAGTTCGAGAAGGCGGTGGCGCTGAAGACGGGCGACTCATCCGATCCCTGACCGCCCCGGCTTCCGGATCCTGCTCCCTCCCCGACACGGTTTGCGGTTGTCCTCCGGAGTGTGAGACTATCCCGGTGTCCTCAGACCCCTTCGGCCGAGGCCGACCGATGCGAGCCAAATCGGACGATAAACCGCCACACCTCACCGCCTCGGGCCAGCTCGTCCGGGCAGTCTACGAACCCTCAGACCTCCCGGCCAGCCACTTCGAGGAAAAGGTGGGTCGCCCTGGACGGTTCCCCTTCACCCGGGGCATCCAGCCCACCATGTACCGGGGCAAGCTCTGGACTATGCGCCAGTTCTCCGGCTTCGGCACCCCCCGGGAAACCAACCAGCGACTGAAGTACCTGCTTCGGCAAGGCCAGACCGGGCTGTCCATCGCCTTCGACCTGCCCACCCTCATGGGTCTCGATTCGGACGACTCCCTGGCGGAGGGAGAGGTGGGCAAGTGCGGGGTTGCCGTCGACTCCCTCCGGGACTTCGAGGATCTGCTCGCCGGTATAGACTTGACCCGGGTCACGACTTCAAAAACCATCAACGCCCCCGCCGCGATGATTCTCGCCTTCTACGTCGTGGTCGCCGAGAAGCAGGGGTGCCGTCTCGCTAAAGTGGGCGGCACGTTGCAGAACGACATCCTCAAGGAGTACATCGCCCAGAAGGAGTGGATCTATCCACCGACGCCGTCAATGCGCCTTGTGGCGGACACGATCGAGTTCTGCACCCAACACCTGCCGCGGTACAACCCGATTTCCATCAGCGGCTATCATATTCGGGAAGCGGGAGCGACGGCGATCCAGGAGCTTGCCTTCACCCTGCGCGACGGGATCGAATACGTCGAGGCGTGCCGCGCCAGAGGTCTGGACGTCGACAGCTTCGCCCCCCGGCTCTCGTTCTTCTTCAACGCCCACAACGACTTCTTTGAGGAAATCGCCAAGTTCCGGGCCGCTCGGCGACTCTGGGCGACCATCATGCGGGATCGCTTCCAGGCCGCACAGGAGCGCTCTTGGATGTGTCGTTTCCACACGCAGACGGCGGGCTGCAGCCTGACCGCCCAGCAGCCCTACAACAATGTCATCCGCACCACGATTCAGGCGCTGTCCGCCGTTCTGGGGGGCACCAACTCGCTGCACACCAATGCCTTGGACGAGGCCCTGTCCCTGCCCACCGAGGACGCCGCGCGACTGGCTCTTCGAACCCAGCAAGTCATCGCCCACGAAAGCGGTGTCGCCGCCACCGTCGACCCCCTGGGCGGCTCCTGGTTCGTGGAACATCTGACCGACCAGGTTGAGGCGGGCGTCGTCGACTATGTCGAGCGGATCGACGCGATGGGTGGGATGATCCCGGCCATCGAGCGGGGCTTTCCCCAGAGGGAAATCCAGGATTCGGCCTATCGATACCAGCGGGCCGTGGAGCAAGAACGACAACTGATCGTCGGGGTAAATGCCTTTGCGGGCGAGGAGGACTCCGCCGTGGAAACCCTCCGCGTCGAGGAGGGGCTCAGGGTCACCCAAAGCCGTCGGATCGAGGAGACGCGCCGAAATCGCCACGCCCAAGGGGTCCGCCGCGCCCTTCGGGAGCTTCGGCGGGCCGCTCAAGGGGATGAGAATTTGATGCCCTTTCTCATCGAGGCGGCGAAGGAGTATGCGACGCTGGGCGAAGTCTCCAACGCGCTGAAGGAGGTATTCGGGGTCTACGAGGAGCCTCTGTTTTAGGCGCGCCGGGTCGGCGCAGGGGACGAGGGGGACGACAGGCATCCCCGCCTGTCGCCGGCGGGAGCGGCGTGGACGCGACAGGGAGGGGAGCCTCCTCCGAAAACGGAGGCGACAGGCTGAAAGCCGGCTGGAAGGCTGTCGTCCGCCCATTCCCGGTTCACCGTTTCCTGCGACGATCACCTTAAACTTGCCGAGGATTCGTGCTATTGGTTGACGCGGGAATCGACGAACCGACTCCCAATGTTGAAGGAGGGGTACAAGAAATCGCATGTCAACCGAGAAGATCCGCCGGATCAGGGTCCTGGTGGCCAAACCCGGTCTGGACGGCCACGACCGAGGCGCCAAAATTGTGGCCCGGGCCTTGCGGGACGCCGGAATGGAGGTCATCTACACGGGACTGCGCCAGACCCCCGAGCAGATCGTCAACGCCGCCATCCAGGAGGATGTCGACGCCGTCGGTCTTTCGGTCCTTTCCG
>CAYRCA010000041.1:0-1307 GCA_964422565.1 uncultured Acidobacteriota bacterium
GCAGCTGCTGCCGGTCTACGACAAGCCGATGATTTACTATCCCCTGTCGGTTCTGATGCTGGCGGGTATCCGGGATATCCTGGTCATCACCACCCCGGAGGACCAACGAGGTTTTCGCAACGTTCTCGGGGACGGAGAGGACTTCGGCCTGCGGATCGAGTATGCGGCTCAACCTCGTCCCGAGGGAATCGCCCAGGCATTCATCATCGGGCGCGAGTTTGTCGGCAGGGA
The DNA here is from genome assembly GCA_964422565.1 of uncultured Acidobacteriota bacterium. Taxonomy (GTDB): domain Bacteria; phylum Acidobacteriota; class UBA6911; order RPQK01; family JAPXNP01; genus CAYRCA01. The sequence goes on from CAYRCA010000041.1 coordinate 232, forward strand.
GCGGGTCGCCCTGATTCTCGGCGACAACCTCCTGTACGGGCATGGGCTGTCGGAATCCCTCCAGCGGTGTGCCCGCCGGGAGGAGGGCGCGACGGTGTTCGCCTATCCGGTCGTCGATCCGGAGCGCTACGGTGTGGTGGACTTCGACCTTGAGGGGCGGGCGATCCACCTGGAGGAGAAACCGGAGCGACCGCGGTCGAGTTACGCCGTGACGGGCCTTTACTTCTACGATAACCGGGTCCTGGAGATCGCCAAGTCGTTGAAGCCGTCGGCCCGCGGAGAGCTGGAGATCACGGACGTTAACCGCGTCTATCTGGAGAACGGCGACCTTCATGTTGAGAAGCTGGGTCGGGGCATTGCGTGGCTGGACACGGGAACACCCAACTCGCTCCTCCAGGCGGCCAATTTCATTCAGACCCTGGAGCAGCGGCAAGGCCTCATTGTGGCCTGTCTCGAAGAGATCGCGTGGCGCATGGGCTACCTGGGCGCGGAGGAGATCCGATCCCGGGCCGCGCGGATGGGAAGCGGCGCGTATGGCCGATACCTGCTCCGACTCCTCGATCAGGAAGAACGAGGAGGATAAGGGGGGAGGAGAACCTGAGTCTGGTGATTCCTCTCCCGGCATCTCCCGACCCTATCCTCTTTGACGTTCCCAGACAAAGGCGTAAAAGCTCTTCTGAACTTCGAAACCGATCCGCCGGTAAAGGCGAAAGGCCCTCTCATTGGCCTCCGAAACGGACAGCGTGACACGCGCCAAACCATGTCTCCTGCAGTTCGCCAGAAAGAGCCTCATCAGCTGAGTGCCCAGCCCTCTGCCCTGACAGTCCCGCCGTATCGAGATCTGGGGAATCATTCCGGTTTCCTCCTGGGTCCGTGTGGCCAGCAACAGCCCGCAGACCCGCCCCAAACGATCCAGCGCCACCAAGGTTTCCGACGGCCAAAACCGACCACAGGCCGGGTTCTCGATCAGATTTCTCAGGAAACGGAGACAGCCCTGTCTGGTCTGGTAGTCACGGCACAACGACGCGTCATACGTCTGGAAGTAGCTGTCGTATACAACCTCCGCCGCCGGAGCC
>CAYRCA010000041.1:1317-14942 GCA_964422565.1 uncultured Acidobacteriota bacterium
GTCCTGCCATTCGGCGATTTGCCACCCGGAGCCCGCCCCAACGTCCCCCTCCACGGCCTGGTCGAGAACCTTCACCAGGAAATAGCGCCGCATGGCCTGAAACCCAAGGCAGTCGAACAGTGGTTTGAAACTGTGGTTGAACTCGAAAACCTGGGCCTCGACGCGCTCCACGGTCCGAACTCCGATGACCTCGGTTACGGTCCTCTCGATCAGCCGTCCGTAAGGTTCGGCGGCGGCGCGGTCGTTCCTGACATAGACATTTCCAATGAAAGCGACCGGCCGGTCGACCACGAAGTAGGAGTAGCCGATCAACTCCTCGTTCTCCAGGAGCGCGAATCCAGGCAGATTGCCGGCGGCGATGAAGGACTTGATGACCCCCAGCGTGGTGCGATAGTCCCAGAACACGCCCCGGTCCCAATGTCGGATCTCCTCCTCGAAGACGGGTTCCAGTTTGCCGATCACCCTGTCGCGAAGAGGCACGATTCGCATCAAGCCAATTGTACACTCGCCGAACCCGAGAGCGCCTGCTGTCGAGGCCCGCGGCCCTTTCGCCGCAAGGCCCTGTTCCGTCAAGGTTTGCGCCGCCTGAGGCGAGGACCTTATAATCAGCGGCGATGAACATCAAGATTCACACCCGCAACCTGGACCTGCTCAAGACCCATCAAAGACTGATCGACCGGCACTGCGCCAAGATCCGGAAGATGCTGCCCACCTTTGCGCCGGACACAATGGACCTGGACGTCAACCTGGAGAAACTGCCGCGGGGCAGTCAATACCAGACCGGCGTCGTGCTGGCCCTTCCCCAGCGGGTGATCCGAGTCGAGGAGATTGAAGACAACCCCACCACAAGTCTCGTCCTGGCCTTTACGGAGCTGCGGCGAAGGGTGAAACGGTTCAAGAGCCAACTGAACCGCGAGAGACTGTGGCGCAAGGCGGAGTTGGCGGCTCCGGCGTCAACGCCCTCCCCGGCGGCGCGCCACCTGGAGGGTGAGGCCGGCGACCATATCGAGAAGATCGAGAACTACGTGAGGCGTGAAATTTACCACCAGGTCCTGATGGGAGTGCTCCCGCCGGGCCTGATCGAACCCCAGAGCATCGTCGACGACGTTTATGTTCGGGTAACCTCGCTGCCCGAGGCGCGACCGGCGGGCCTGACCACCGAACAGTGGATGTTTCAGGTCGCACGGAATCTCCTGCGCGGCCGAAGGCGGGAGATCGAGGAACGCCGGGATGAATCCCACGTGGAGGAACCGGCCCGGCCGGAGCGGCAATGGGATGATGAGGATCTCAACTTCCACCAGCCCGACGAATCGTTGCGTCTGGAGGACCTCCTGAAAGACGCCTCCGCCTACAATCCCGAAGAGCTGCTGAGTCAGGACGAGAGCGAGGACCGCCTCCAGCTGGCGGTCGCCGCGTTGCCCCCGTCCGTCCGCGAGTCCCTCGTGTTGTTCGCCCTCGAGGGCTTCACCTCCGACGAAGTGGCCATGATGACGGGCAAGAAGCCCGCCCAGGTTCTCGATGATGTGGAGGAGGCGCGCGAAATACTGAGGCGGGAATTCAAACCATGAGACTGGCGCGCCGGCTCGCGGGGATCGCGGCGTCGCCCACAATGGTCGTCATGGAGGAGGCCCGGAACCTGCGGGCCCAGGGAATCGATGTGATCGATCTCGGGCCGGGCCAGCCTGATTTTCCCACACCGGATTCAGTCAAGGACGCCGGGATCGCCGCCATCCGGGACGACTTCACGACCTACACCCACGCCGCCGGCATTCAGCCTTTGAGACGGGCGGTGGCCGAGAAATACAATCGCGAATGGGGGACCGCCTTCGCGGACTCGAACGTGGTGATCGCGAGCGGGGGCAAGCACGCCATCTTCAACGCCTGTCTGGCTGTTTTCGAGGACGGTCAGGAGGTGCTCAACCCGGTTCCCTACTGGGTGACCTTCCCCGAGGTGATCAAGCTGGCGGGTGCGCGGCCGGTCGAGGTCCCGACGCGGCTGGAGGAGGGCTTTGTGTTGACGGCCTCCGCCGTCGAGAAGGCGGTAACCCCCAGAACCCGGGGTCTCATTGTCAACACACCCAACAATCCGACCGGCGCCGTCATTCCCCGGGACGGGTTGGCGGACATCGTCACCCTTGCCAGGGACCGCAGCCTGTTCCTGCTTGCCGATGAGACCTACGAGCGATTCACCTACGGAGGCGTCGAGCACACCTCGTTGGCGGCGTTCGTGGGTGAGAGGGACCTCGACTACTGTATCGTCGGCTCTCTCTCCAAGACATACTCCATGACAGGCTGGCGCATCGGCTACGGGGTGGGTCCCGCGGACTTGATGGAAAGGATCGTCCGGTTCCAGAGTCACCAGACGGGAAACCCCTGCTCCATTTCGCAGAAGGCGGCTCTTACGGCTCTAACGGAGGGACGAAGCGACTTCGAACGAATGCGTCTGGAGTACGGGAGGCGCAGAGACTTCGTGCTGCGGCGGCTCCAACGGATTCCGGGGGTGTCCTGTGTCGGGCCGGACGGCGCCTTTTATGTCTTCCCTCACGTTCGGGTCGCCATGGACAAGGTCGGATGTGGAAGCTCGATCGAGTTCGCGAGTTTCCTGCTGCGCGAAGCCCAGGTCGCCGTTGTCCCCGGTTCGGCCTTCGGCGTGGACGACTGCGTTCGCCTGTCCTACGCCGCCTCGATGGACCGTTTAAGCGAGGGGCTCGACCGGATCGACGCCGCACTCGGGCGGCGCCCACGACCGAGCGCCCGGCCCTGAGCGTCGGTATCGAGGTACGCGGACCCCAGCCGACCCGCAGGGGCGGAGGCCCGAAACCGGTTTCGTTCGGATCCGGGGGCGCTCTCCTACTAAGAGTGCGCTCCGTGTTGGTCATCAACGTCGTCAGCGCCCCTTCCGAGCCATTGGCCTCAAGGATCCTCCAAAGTAAGGAGGTCGGCGAACGTCACCCTCCGAACGGGGGCGAGTCGACCTCGGCCTTCTTCCCCCTTCCGCCTCGTTCCCATGCTCTCAATCCCTGGTCGATGTAGACTGGCCGGGTGACGCCTTTGGATAACATTTCCGTCCTTCTGGTGAGGCCGGAACACCCCGGGAACATCGGCGCGACGGCCCGGGCCATGAAGAACATGGGACTGCGAACCCTGAAGCTGGTCCAACCGGCGGATCCCTTCGCCAAGCCCAGCCGGATGATGGCCGTGACCGCCTTCGACGTCGTAGAAGGGGCTCGAATCTTCAACTCGATGGAGGAGGCGGTCGCCGAGGAACAGATCGTTGTCGGGACGACCTCGGCCCGGGGCCGCCGCCAGCGTACCCGAGTTCAGTGCGTTCGCGAGTTGGCGCCCCGTCTCAGGGCCGCGGCCGCCTCTCAGCGAGTCTGCCTGGTGTTCGGCCCGGAGCGCGGGGGATTGACCGAGCCGGAGCTCGCCCGCTGCCAGTACCTGCTCACGATTCACAGCGCCGACGAACTGCCCACGCTGAACCTCGCCCAGTCCGTTCTCCTGGTCGCTTATGAGATCCACAGCGTCGTCGCCCCTTCACCGGCGTCGGCCGTCCGCCTCGCCGACCAGCGCAGTCTGGACGGGATGTTCGTCCACGTCGAGGAGACGCTGATCGCCATCGGTTTTCTCAGCCGGGGCAACCCGGGCCACATCATGCGCGCCATCCGCCGATTCCTGGCCAAGGCCGAGTTGACGCCTCGGGACGTCCAGATCATCCGGGGGATCATGAGCAGAATGCAGTGGTACCTGGAGCGGGGACATCGACTGGATCCCGATGGCGTCCGGAAGAAATAGGGGCCGAGCGTTACCGGGACCGGTTTCCACCGGCTCCCAACCTCCCCGGGGTTTGCCGCGCCCGCTCATGCGGGGAGCGAACGGTCGTCGCCACCGTCGGGTGCGTCAGCACCTTGGTTTCGAGCGCCTGAGGAGCTCTCGCGGCGGAGTTGCGTAGACATACACAGGATGTGGTAATATGTGTCGCAATTTTCCCGGTCTTGTAAAACTACGCTTGCGGCCCCGCCGCGGGCGGTCTTGACGCCGGGGGAATCGTGGATTGTCTCGAACACCGCCACCTCTTCATCGGGCGGGCGAGGCGACTTCATTGTTTGGGTCGCGAGGCGTAGAGGTTGCCGGCCCCAATCCTTTCACGCCGGATCGGTAGAGATGGGTGTGGTTTGGGGAGTGGTAACAGAATGATGAACTTCAAGAAGCTTCTCGTCCTCGCGGTGGCGTTTCTGGCTCTTAATTCCGCCTACCTGTGGGCCTTCGAGTCGCCGAACCTTCTTTACATCAGCAACATTCTGCTGCACTTGGCGGTGGGCCTTGCGGTGGTGGTGTTGCTCGTCCTGCTGTTTCGTCGATCCTTCGGCGAAATGGGATGGGACGGGAGGGCCGCCCTGATTCTACTCGCGCTGGCGAGCTTGTCCGGCCTGTATCTGATCCACACCGGCACCGCGCGGCCGTTCCGAGGCATCCTGCACGCCCATATCCTTTTCTCCTGTCTGGGCGTGGGGATGCTGGTCGTCCACCTGGCCTTGCGCCGACAGGGATGGAAGCTGCTGGCGGGGTTCGGCGTTGCGGCCCTGGTCTTTCCCTCCGCCGTCGACTGGTTGGGTATCGACAGAGCGTACGTCATCCAGAACCCGATCGTGGTGCCGACCACCATGGAGGAGGAGGGCGCCGGCAAGGACAGCCCCTTCTGGCCCTCCTCGGCGAACACCAACGTCAAAACGACGATTCCCTCGAACTTCTTCATGGAACCCGAAAGCTGCGCTCGCTCCGGGTGTCATCCCGACATCTACGAGCAGTGGTTCAGCAGCGCGCACCACTTCGGCTCCTTCAACAACCAGTGGTATCGCAAATCGATCGAGTACATGCAGGATGTGGTAGGAACCCAGCCTTCAAAATGGTGCGGCGGATGTCACGATCACGCCGTGTTCTTTAACGGTATGATGGACACACCCATCAAGGAGCAGTTGGATCGCCCCGAGGCGCATGTCGGCCTGACCTGTACTTCCTGCCATTCCATAGTGGCCGTCAAGAGCACCATGGGCCAGGGACATTTCGAAATCGAATATCCCCCCCTTCACGATCTTGCGACGAGTTCCAACCCCTTGCTCCGGTCGCTCCACGACTTTGTCGTCAAACTCAACCCGGGTCCCCACCGACGCACCTTCATGAAGCCCTTCATGAAGGAACAGAGTTCGGAGTACTGCTCGGCCTGCCACAAGGTTCACCTGGACATTCCGGTGAACAACTACCGCTGGTTTCGAGGCTTCAACGAGTACGACGCCTGGCAGAGCAGCGGCGTTTCCCATCAGAACGCCCGGGCCTTCTACTACCCCGACAGTCCCAAGCAGTGCGTCGACTGCCACATGCCGCTGGTGCCCTCCGACGACGCCGGCAACATCGAGGGAGTGGTGCACGACCACCGCTTTCCCGGGGCGAACACGGCCCTCCCCTTTGTGAACAAGATGGAGGACCAACTTCGGCTGGTGACCGAGTTCCTTCAGAACAACCAAGTCGGTATCGACATTTTCGCCTTGAGCGAGGTGTCCGAGGAGGACACCCGGCATGTCGCGCCCGTCGCCGCTCAGGACACCATGCGGGTGGCGAGCACATTTGCCGAAGGCGACGAACTCGGTTTGGCGGTCAGCGGTCGGGGTGCCGGTTATACCGCCGTCCGCGAGGTGATCGCACCCATCGACAGGGTTGCGCCCGCCGTCAGGCGCGGGGACACCGTTCGGGTCAACGTGGTGGTGCGGACCAAGAACGTCGGGCACTTCTTCCCCGGCGGCACCGTTGACGCGTTCGACGTCTGGGTGGAGTTGAAGGCGGTCGACGAGAGGGGTCGGATCGTCTTTTGGAGCGGTTACGTACCCGAGGACGAGGAGGGCCGCAAGGGTCCGGTCGATCCCGGAGCCCATTTCTACCGGTCGCGGATGGTGGACGAGCGGGGCAACGTCATCAACAAACGGAACGCTTGGGCGGCCCGGACGGTGGCTTACGTTCGATTGATTCCTCCCGGGGCGGCCGACACCGTCCACTTCCGGCTGGACATCCCCGAGGACGTCGGGGATCGCATCTTCCTGACGGCAAAGATCAACTACCGCAAGTTCGCTTGGTGGAATACCCAGTGGGCGTTCGCGGGGATCCGGGATCCGAACGATCCGAATCCGGATATTGGCCCCGGCTACGACGACGGTAAGTGGGTCTTCACCGGCGACACCTCGACGGTGTCCGGGAAGACGAAGGAGATTCCGGATCTGCCCATCGTCACGATGGCCAAGGCCGAGGCCCAGCTCCGGGTCGTGGATGCCGAAGCGGACGCGCCGAAACAGAGTTCGGTGTACGACCGCGCCGATCTGATCCGGTGGAACGACTACGGGATCGGTCTTCTGCTTCAGAACGACTTGAAGGCGGCCGAGGAAATCTTCATGCGCATCACCGAGATGGATCCGGAGTATGCCGACGGTTGGGTCAACGTCGGACGTGCCAGGGTCCTCGAAGGTCGTACGGACGAGGCGCAGGAAGTGCTCCTGAAGGCGCTGGAGGTGGATCCGGATCTGGCCAAGACGCACTTTTTCCTCGGGATGACCTACCGTAACCAGGGCAACTACGATCAGGCGCTCGAACATTTCTGGACGGCGGAAAGGCAGTTCCCGACGGACCGTGTGGTTTTGAATCAGATCGGCCGCCTTCTGTTCCTGCAGCGGAATTTCGAGGAAGCGGTGGAGATCCTGAACCGGGTGCTGTTGATCGATCCCGAGGATCTTCAGGCGCACTACAATCTGATGCTGAGCTACCGCGCCCTGCGCAACGACGAGAAGGCGCTGCACGCCCAGGCCCTGTACCTTCGGTTCAAGGCGGACGAGAGCGCGACGTCAATCCTGGGTCCCTATCTTCGGGAGAATCCGCACGACAACAACGAACGCCAAGCCATCCACGAGCACACGACCTATCCGTTGGATGAGATCAGAGAAAACCTCCGACTGACGAGGATATCCAGCCCCCATCCGGACCAGGACCACACTCTGGGACCTTAGGCAACAAACTCCCTATACAGATCGGGAAACGTAAGGCATGAAAAGACTAATAATTGCGGCGATGGCGGTAGGTTCCACGCTCGTCGGTTACAGCAACGACTCTCAAGTCAAATTCACCGATGTGACGGAGGAAGCGGGCATTCGCTTCGAACACAACAACGGCGCCTACGGAAAGAAGTACCTGCCGGAAACTATGGGTTCGGGCGGCGCTTTTCTGGACTACGACAACGACGGCTGGCTGGACATTGTGCTGGTCAACAGCAAGAGCTGGCCCCATCGTAACGACCGGAACCCCAGCCACCACGCCCTGTACCGTAACAACCGAGACGGCACCTTTACCGACGTCACGCGGCAAGCGGGTCTGGCCGTCGAGTTCTACGGCATGGGGATCACAGCCGCCGACTACGACAACGACGGTGATTGCGACATTTACATCACAGCTCTGGGGCCCGACCGTCTTTTCCAGAACCAGGGCGACGGGACCTTTCGCGACGCCACCGAAGAGGCGGGCCTGGGCAATCCCGATTTCGGGAGCAGCGCCGCCTTTTTCGACTACGATCGCGACGGCCATCTCGACCTCTTCGTCGCCAACTACGTGCAATGGACGCGAGAGACCGACATCTATTGCAGCATCGACGGCGAGAACAAGTCCTACTGCACCCCCGAGGCGTACAAGGGTGCGACGCCACGCCTGTACCGCAACCTCGGCGACGGTCGGTTCCGAGAGGTCACCGAGGAAGCCGGGTTGTTCGACGAGACCAACAAAGGTCTCGGGGTCCTGATATTCGATTACAACAACAGCGGGTGGCCCGATGTGATGCTGGCCAACGACACCCAGCCCAACCGACTCTATGAGAATCAGGGGAACGGGACCTTTCGGGAGATGGGGGTTCTGGCGGGGGTCGCCTTCAGCGAGGACGGAGTGGCCCGCGGCGCCATGGGTATCGACGCCGGCGATTACGACCATTCCGGCTACTTCAGTGTGGCGATCGGCAACTTCTCCAACGAGATGGTTTCCCTCTATCACAACGAGCAAAACGGATTCTTCATCGACGACGCTCCGGTTTCCACCGTCGGTCCGGCCACGCTGCTGAGTCTGACCTTCGGCTTGTTCTTCTTCGATTACGACTTGGACGGTTACCTGGACCTCTTCGTCGCTAACGGGCACGTGGAGGACGACATCAACCGCGTCCAGAAACGGGTGACCTACGCTCAGCCGTCCCAGTTGTTTCGGAACCTGAATGGACGGGAGTTCAGGGAGGTCACCCACGAAAAAGGCTCCTCCTTCGCGGCCCCGCGTGTCGCCCGGGGCGCCGCCTACGGAGACTTCGACAACGACGGCGACCTGGACATCCTGCTGACCACCTGCAACGGCCCTGCCCGCCTCTTCCGGAACGACGGAGGCAATCGGAACAACTGGGTGGCCTTCAGGCTCGAGGGCTCGAAAAGCAACCGTGACGGAATCGGGGCCGTCGTTCGTGTCCGGACCGGGGAAAAGGTCCAGACCAACTACGTAAGAACCGGCGGTAGTTACGCCAGCCAGTCCCAGTTGCGGCTCACCTTCGGCCTCGGGCAGGCTCCGCGCGTCGATTCGGTCGAGATCGCGTGGCCGTCGGGCGACAAGCAGGTTCTCGACCGCGTGCCGATCAACCAGCTCGTGAACGTCCATGAAACGCGGGGAATCGTCAACTAGCGCTCTTCCAGTAACCGACCCGCCGGTGACCCGGGTGAAGGGCGTCACACCCCGGTGCTCGCCCAGAGTCGGCTGACCGCCGAAAAGTCCCTAAAGGATGTTGGCGGAATGAACGCCGGGTTCCGACTGCTTGGTGCGCGCTGAAGTCGGCAATCAATGAGAAGGGGCCCTCAGCCGGAATGCGAGGGACGCGTTTCCGCCATGGGCCGCCTCCTGCCCAGGAGACCCCGCTGAAGAGATCGAAGCGGGGCTCCACCTGGCCTTGGGCGAAGGCCGCGGCACACACGATCAGCCACGGAAGTGCCCGCCAGACGCTTCGGTTCCCGGTCCTTTCTCCCGCCCCAGATTCTACAGGCCCGCCACAGTAAGATTGCGATTGGCCGGGCGACGGGAACTTCAGTCGGGTCGTAGGTGCTGTTTTGCTGTAGAATCGCGGAGCGTTCCGAACTTCAAACGAATCGCTAAGGAGGAGAAGCGAAATGTCCACCACACCAACGCCGCCGCCAGGCGGGCAGGACTACGGTCCACCTCGAAGCGGACAGGCGACGACGATCCTGGTTCTCGGAATCATCAGCATTCTCTGCTGCCAAATCCTCGGTCCCATCGCGTGGTACATGGGTCGACAGGAGCTCGGTCGGATCCGGGCCGGGCTTATTGCGCTGGAGGATGAGGGAACCACCAAGGCGGGAATGATACTCGGAATCATCAGCACCATCCTGCTGGGGCTCGTGATCGTTTGGATCATCTTCTTCGGCGGCTTGGCGATTCTGTCGGCCGTTATGGAAGGGCTGTAGTGTCCCTCTCCGCAGTGTTTCGGTCGGGCAGGCTCTGGATTGCCACCGGGCTGATTCTGATCTCCACCTGGGGCGTTCTCCGCCTCTGGGAGCCCAGCGAGCGGGCATTGCACTCCATCTGCTTTGTCCGGCAGGCGACCGGAGTCTCCTGCCCCGGATGCGGTCTGACCCGAGGTTTCGCAAGTCTGGCCAAGCTTGAGATCAGCCGATCCATCGACCGGCATCCGCTGACCCCGTTGCTTGCCTTCGAGGTGTTGATCCTTTGGTTGGGTTGGGGGTTCGTGGTCCTGGGACGGGCGTCCGTCCCGCCGATCGATTCGGTGAACCGGTTCCTGGTTCTGCACGCCGGCTTACTCGTGGGCGTTTGGCTGTCCCGGATAACCTCGGGGGGCGTCCTTTGAGCCCAAGCGCCGGCGACCGATCGGAATCGTTCCGTCCACCCGGGTTTGGAAGTCCATGAATCGAACATCGCGGGCCGGTCGGCGGCGGGGGGTGCCGGGACTTGCCCTCGCCCTTGCGATCGGTCTGGGCGCGGCGTGCGACCGGACCGATCGCTCGGCCGGGGAGACACGGGAGCGGTTCGCCCGGCTCCTCGGAATTCCGGCCGCGCCGCCTGCTGTCGCCGTCACGGTCCATGGCGCACGTTCCGAGGACGGGCTCCGGGTTGAGGAACTCTCCTGGGAATCGCTGGACGGCGAACGGGTGCCGGCGTTCCTGCTTCGGCCCGAGACGACTTCCGACCCTCTGCCCGCCGTCGTCTGCCTGCACGGGAGCGGGGGAAGCCGGGAATCGATGACCGCCGAGAGCTTCGGACCGGGCCCGTGGCTCCGGCCGGGGGACGAGCGGGAGCATCTGCGGATGCTCGGTTGGGCGCGAGAGCTCGCTCGTCGCGGGTATGTGGTCCTGGCGCTCACCCAGCGGGGTCTCGACGCGAGGCGGCCCCCCATCAACCAACAGGCCAACGTCATGCTGGTTGAGGGCCGAACGGCGATGGGCGCCGTTCTGCATGAGATCCGCCAGGCCGTCACCCATCTGGGCGACCTTCCCGCAGTCGACCCGGCTCGCATCGCCACAGCGGGGATGTCCTTCGGAGGGATCACGTCGTTCTATGCCTGGGTGGTCGACGATCGGATCACCGCCGCGGCGCCAATCTGTGGCGGTGTCGGGTCGGTCGAGATATTCGCCCGCTTGGGCCGGATCGGATACCACGGAACCTACTGGTGGATCCCGGACATGCTCGCCCATGGGGACCAGGCCGAGTTTGCCGCGGCGATGGCCCCCAGGCCGCTCATGCTCTGGGCGCCGGTCGACGACGTGGGAATGCCGAAGGAAGGTGTGGACGCCTTTGTCGACGCCGTCTCGCCAGCTTATCGCGGAACGGGCCAGCCCTCCGCCTTCGTGGCGCACCAGCCTCCGGGCGGCCACAGCTTTACCCTGGAGGCCTTCGAGGCCATGGTCGAGTTCTTCGACACCCACCTGCGCCCGAGTTCCCCCTGAGGGATTCATCTCCGGACTCGGGAGCCCCCGGTTCGGCTCGATCTTTGCGCCCCGACCGGCGGTTGCTCTCGGCGCACGTCGCCCCGTGTAGGCCCCGACATAGTGACCCTGGCCCGTCACACCGTCCAGCGGCAAGGGGACCGATCCGTGGACCCACGACGGGACGGCGGTCCTACCCCGGATGCCCCGAAGAGGAGAGGCTTGTCATAAACACGGTCGGACGAGTAACATTCTTGTGAGAGATCGGACCCTCGGTGGTTCTTGGAGGTTCCGGTTGCGATGTTTGGATAGCATGAACGGTCAAGAGGCTAGTGACATACCCGGGCAACGCCCGCAAATTCCCACACCATTGGTCAACGAGCGGTCGCCGAGCCCGCAGCGGGCTTGCCGCCCGGCGCCGGAGTGCCGGGCAAGGTGAAAGCCGTGCGCAAGAGCCTTCCCGCGCGGTTGGTTCAACTGATCGCGCTCTTCCTGCTGGTGATCGGCGGCGCCGTGATGCTGCGCGCGCAGTCACCCGCCGCGGAGACGGTCGGAGATCCGCCCGCGATGATCGGTTTCGCGATCGCCTTCTCTCTGCTGCTTGTCGCCTCGGGTCTCGTCTCATCCTCCGAAACCGCCCTCTTCTCGCTTGACAAGGTCGACCTGTCGCTGATGCGCGGCTCCTCGCGCTGGTCCGAGCGCCAGATCCTGCGCCTGCTCGACCGCCCTAACGACACCTTGATCACCATCCTGATCCTCAACAACATCGTCAATATTTCGGCGTCTTTGACGGCCGGCGCGCTGACCGACCGACTGGTCGGCCAGGCCTCCGCCGCCGCCTTTCTGATCGCCGCCCTGCTCGCCACGGTGGGACTCCTGTTGGTGGGTGAAATCCTGCCCAAGATGCTCGCCCATCTCTATCCCCGGACCGCCGCGCACCTGCTGGCCCCACCACTGGTCTTCTGGTCTCACGCCTGCCTGCCGCTGAGGGTGGCCGTCCGCGGTTCGATGCGAGGCCTCTTCCACCTCTTCCGTATTCCCGAGGCCGTTTCCGGCGAGGACATCTCGGAGGAGGAACTCAAGGCGATGATCAACTCGGGCGAGATCTCCCAGGTGCTGGAGGAGGACGAGCGTGAGATGATCGACGGCGTCTTCGATCTTCGCCGCACGACGGTCGACCAGATCCTGACCCCGAAGCTGGCCGTGTTCGCGCTCCCCGACGACTTGACGCCGGAGGAGATGCGGGCCCGCCTGCGCGAGTGTCCCCACAATCGCGTACCGATCTATCATGAGTCCCTGGACAACCTGCGCGGCTTCATCCTGGTCAAGGAGGTTCTTCTCAATAAGCAGTCCGACTGGCGGGAATTTCTGCGCGAGGTGATCTGCGTGCCCGAGCGGGTTGGGCTACTCGCCCTGCTCAAGATCTTCCGCCGACGGCGCACCAAGATCGCCGTGGTCGTCGATGAATATGGCGCCGTCGCCGGCATCGTCACCCTTCAGGATCTCCTCGAGGAGATCGTCGGCGACATCTATGAAAAGCACGAACCGGCCGACAGCGAGATCCTGGTGATCGAGAGTGAACGGTGGCGTGTGGCCGGGTTCATCAATCTGGCGGAACTGGGCGAGGAACTCAACGTCGAGTTTCCCTCCGATCTGGGCCGCACCGCCGGTGGTTTCGTGATGAATTCGCTGGGGCGCATCCCCAGGGCCGGCGACGAAGTGCGCCACGAATCGCTGCGGCTTCGGGTGCTGGAAATGGCCGGCCGTCGGGTGCATTCGCTCGAGGTCGTCCGCGAGCTTGAGCCTGGGGACGCCGACCCGGACCGAGCCGGCGACGAGGCGCAGTCATGGACCTGATCCTTATCGGCGTCGCCATCCTGATCTGCCTCGGACTGAGCGCCTTCTTTTCAGGCTCGGAGGTTGCCGTCGTCTCGGTCAACCGCTACCGCCTGCGCAGCCTACACGAGCAGGGCGACGTTACCGCCGGCAAGCTGATCGGTCTGCTCGGCGACAGCCAGCGGCTCCTTGTCATGGTGCTGATCGGCACCAACCTGGCCAATGTGACGACGGCCCTCTTCTTCAAGCTGATGGTGCAGCGCTGGCCCGGTTTTGTGGACGGCCCGGCACTCGGGGCGATCCATCGGAGCGAGTTGCTGAGCCTCCTGTTGCTCGCTCCTCTCATGATCCTGCTGGCCGAGATTCTTCCCAAGGCTATCTTTCGCGCCCACGCCGACCGACTGATCTCGGTTCTGCGTAGGCCCTTCATGGTCTCCCTCTTCATCTTCCGGCCGCTCATCGTGGGCATCGAAAAGGTGGCGCACTGGATGATTGCTCCGCTGGCCATGCAGCGCACCCGCGCGATGAGGCGGCTCACGCGCAAGGATGTGATCGACCTGATCACATCGGAAGACGCGGAAGAGGCACCGGCGGGCGCGTCCGCCGCCGAGGCGACCTTCGGCACCAACCTGGCGCGCGAGGTCGCCGCGGAGAACGACCGCCTGGCGGATGAGGGTGCGGCGCGCGAAATGATCCAGAACATCATGGAACTGCGGGAAACCCGGGCCTACGAGATCATGACTCCGCTCGCCGAGCTGGTCGCCATACAGATCGGTCGCA
>CAYRCA010000042.1:0-14583 GCA_964422565.1 uncultured Acidobacteriota bacterium
TAACACTCTTTCCCTACACGACGCTCTTCCGTTGGCGGCTTTGATGGTCAAGCCGGTCGGACGGTCGGACTGGTGGTCGGACTGGGCGTTTTCGGCCTGCCGTTCCGCTCGATTGTGGGTAGGGCTCCACCCGGTCGGACGGTTCCTCGGCATCGCGGGGGGCATCGAGGCCGAGCCCGAATGTGAGGTCCGGGCGCGCTCCCTGTCCTCAGAAGGGTCCCCAGGAAAACAACACGGGCGGCACCAGGAGCAGGAGCCCCAGGACGAAAAGCAGCACCTGGCGCGGCAGCATCCATCGGGCCCAGACGTCCCAGGGGATCTTCGAGAGTCCCAACACCCCCATGAGCACCGGCGCGGTGGGGACGATCATGTTCGTAAACCCGTCGCCCAACTGAAACGCCAGCACCGCCGTCTGCCGCGTCACGCCCACGAGATCACCGAGGGGGGCCATGATCGGCATCGTCAGGGCGGCCTGGCCGCTCGCCGAGGGGATGAGGAAGTTGATGAAGGACTGGGCGACGAACATGAGCTGCGCCGAAACGACCGGGTGGCCCACGGAGATGGCCGTGGAGAGCCCGTGGAGGATAGTGTCGATGATCTCCCCCTCTCGGGCCAGGATCAGGATTCCCCGGGCGAACCCGATCATCAGGGCGGGGCCCACGAGTTCCTTCGCGCCCGCGATGAAAGAGACCGCGATCTCGTTCACCCGTATCCCCCCCACTATCGCCGAGAGGATGCCGACTCCCAGGAAAAGCGCCGCGATCTCGGTGATGTACCAGTCGAAGCGCGTGATCCCGACAACGAGCCCCGCGAGCATTCCGATCAGGAGGTAGAGCACGTACCTCTGTCTCGGATCGAGTCCTCCCCCCTCCTCCAGATCGTCGAGCGCGTCACCGCTCCAGTGTTCGCGATCGAGCTCGTAGACGGGGCTCGCCCGCGGGTTCGCCCTCACCCGCCCCGCGTAGCGCATCACGATGAAGGTGACGACCGCCGTGAGGAGGACCCAGACGGCGAAACGATATCCCATGCCGGAAAAGAGGTCGAGTTCGGCGATCCCCTGCGCGATGCCGACGGTGAACGGATTCATGAAGGCCCCCGCGAACCCGGTGTGCGCCGCCACGTAACACATGCAGACGCCGGTGATCGAGTCGTATCCGAGGCGCCTGGCCAGCGGAATGAAGAGGAGCACGAAGGGGATCACCTCCTCGCTCATTCCGAAGGTGGCTCCCGCGAGGCTGAAGACCACCATCACGATGGGGATCATGGACGCCCTCACGAAGGCGTTCCGGCGGTGGGCCGCCGCGATGGAGCGAATCGCGGCGTGGATCGCGCCGGTTCTTTGAACGATGGAAAACACTCCGCCGATGATGAGGACGAACCCGATGATGTAGGACACCTCGTTCATCCCCCGAACGGGTGCCTGGAGCAACTCCCACGGCCCCTGCGGATTGCGCTCCACGTAGGAGAAGGAACCGGGGACCGCAACCCGCCTCCCTTCCCGATCCACGTATTCGTACTCGCCGCCGGGAATGATCCAGGTCATAGCGGCGGTCAGCGCCGCGAAGAAGAAGATGATCGCCAGGGTGTGCGGTACCCTCAGGTCACGGAGACGGTTCACGGGGCAGCCTCCACAGCCAGATCATAGCCCGGAAATCGGGCGTCTTCAGGTGCACGGATGGGTCAACCCTGGCTGTCCTCGGCCTCGCCGAAGTCGCCCAGCGGCTCAAATGAGGAGTCCAGCACTTCCCTGGCCCGCGCCGCGTCTACGGCTCTAACCAGGATTCGGACCAGACCCGGCTTGTTCAAGGTGAAGAGATTAGCCACGCGGAAAGACCCTCCGGCGATGATGGACTCAACCCCGCAGCTGTCGAGCAGGGAACGGACCAACTCCGCCTCCATCTCACCGTCCGCGCGGAAGATTTCCACCAGTCCGTCGGAAGCCTCTCCGGAAGTCACGGCCCCATTCTACCGGATAGGGCGGCACGACCGGGCGCTTCAGATTCATTCGGCTGCCAGCAACCGGGCGGCGGCGGCGGGTTCGGCGTCCTCGTGGACGATCGCCCTCAGGGCGCGCACCATGCCCGGCAGGTTCTCATGCTGGAAAACGTTTCGCCCATAGACCAGACCCGCCACGCCGGCTCGAATCATGGCGTACGTCCGGTCCAGGATCTCGCGGGTGCCCACTTTCGCCCCGCCACGGGGGAGCAGGGGAACACCCCCGGTAACCTCCACAACACGCCGGTATTCCGCGACGTTGTCGGTGGGGTCGGCCTTGATGATGTCGGCGCCCAACTCCGCCGCCTGACGGTGCAAGGGCAGGAGCGCCTCCGAGTCGCCGCCGAGGGTGTAGCGACCGCCCGCCTCCTCCAGGACCAGGACCAGCGGTTCGACCATCAGGGGCATGCCGTAATCCTCGCATTCGGCCTTTACCCGACCTATGTTTTCCAGGCACTGCTCGTAGACGGCGGGGTTGTCGGGGACATAGAACAGATTGAGCAGCACCGCCGCCGCGTCGAGACGAAGGGCCCGTTCGAGGGGGTGCTCGATCAACCGGCAGAATCCATAGTCGGGACGCTTTGTCTCATACAGGTTGCCCACGTCCGCCCGCATAACCAGGGCGGGTTTCCGATCGTGGCGCATGGACTGGAGGTGCCGGGCGCATCCCGGGCTGAGCAACACCCCCTCCACGCCAGCGTCCACCACCCGGCGCAGCACGTCCGAGATATTCTCGACACCACTCAGGAGTCCGTACTCATTGGAGAGGGCATGGTCGAGCGCGATCTGGATACACTTTCCGTCGGCGGCAAAAAGCCGATTCATCCTGGGTTCGATCGACATGATCTTGTCTCCTGAAATGTCGGGACGATGACCGCTTTACGGGTCGGTTGACTTACCGCTAAAACCGAAGAAGGCGACGACCTTCAACCCTGAACCCGCCCTCGCAGATCAGACGGAGAGCCTCGGGATAAACCCGGTGTTCGACCCGGAGAATCCGGGCGGACAGGGAATCCTCGTCGTCCCCCTCTTCGACCGGCACGGCCTCCTGCATCACTATGGGACCGTGATCCAGTTCCTCGTCCACCAGATGAACGGTGCAGCCCGACACCTTTACTCCCCACTCCACCGCCTGTTTCTGGGCGTGAAGGCCGGGAAAGGCGGGTAGAAGCGAGGGGTGGATATTGAGGACACGATGGGGAAAGGCCCGGACAAAATAGGGGCTGAGTAGCCGCATGAAGCCGGCCAGGCAGACGATTTCGACGCCCGCCTCCTTCAACTCCATGACCACCTCGCGGTCGAACTCCTCCCGATCCCGACCCCGGGACGGGATAAACCGTGTCCGGTAGTCCCGCCGCCTCGCATGCTCCAAGCCGGGCGCCTCCTCGCGATTGGATACGACCAGAGCGATCTCGGCCGGGATGTCGCCTCTTTCGACGGCGTCCGACAGGGCCAGAAAGTTCGAGCCGCGACCGCTGAGAAGAACTCCAACCCTCTTCCTCACCGATAGACCACCCTTCCCGTCCCGGCACGGATCTCTCCGAGTTCGAAGAAGCCCTCCGAGCGCTCCGCTAGATCGCCGCGCACCTCGTCGGCTCGTTCGTTGGGCACGATCAGAATCATACCGATTCCCATGTTGAAGGTGCGGTACATTTCCCGCTCGTCGACCCGGCCGCGCTCCCGGATAAACCGAAAGATGGGCGGGATCTCCCAGGACTCCTTGAGGACGACCGCGTCCAGGTCGGCCGGCAGCACGCGGTCGAGGTTCTCGGCGATCCCTCCGCCGGTGATGTGGGCGATCGCGCTCAAGTGATCGCCTCCGATCAGACTCTTCACGACCGGGAGATAGTTGCGGTGCGGTTCAAGCAATTCCTCCCCCACCGTCCGTCCGAACTCCTCGATATGGGTTCCGGGCGTGAGCTTTTCCCGGTCGAAGAACACTCGGCGAACCAGCGAGTAACCGTTGGTGTGCAGGCCCGACGACGGGAGGCCGAAAAGAAGATCCCCCCTTTTCACCCGTGCCGGACCCAGGAGCCTCACCTCCTCGGCGATGCCGACGATGAAACCCGCCAGGTCGTACTCGCCCGCCTGATAGAAGCCCGGCATTTCGGCCGTCTCTCCGCCCAGGAGCACGCATTCGGATTGCCGGCAACCGGCGGCCAGGCCCTCGACCACCCGCTCGATGACCGTCGGATCGAGCCTTCCGGCGGCCACGTAGTCGAGAAAAAAAAGGGGTTGCGCGCCCAGGACCAGAATGTCGTTGGTACAGTGGGCGACCAGATCGATCCCGACGGTGTGGTGGATTCCGGTCATGAAGGCGATTTTGAGCTTGGTGCCGACACCGTCCGCGCTCGAGAGCAGGACCGGCCGGCGGAACCCGCTGAGGTCGGGGCGGAAGACGCCCGCGAAACCACCAATCTCCCCCAGAACCGAGGCGTTGAACGTCGACCGCGCCAGGTCCCTGATTCTTTGCTTGGCTTTGGTGGCCCTGTCGATGTCGACGCCGGCCTGGCTGTAGGTGAGTCCCGATCGATCCGTCTCCACAGGTCGTTCTCCCTCTGCCCGGGCATGGTATGCGTTTCGTGTTGAAGGTTCAACACGGTTGGCGGTTGAAGGGGCGGTGGGGTCGGGTTTCCACAGCGCAACGCCCCCGCTGGGGCGAAGGCCCGCGCCGCATCCACGCGGCACGCGGGACAGGGCGCGCGCTCAACCCTCGACGCTTTCGGTTTCCATGGCCGGGGAGGGCTTCTCGATTTGGAACAACTCCCTCTGTGCGGCTGGTTTGTGGACGGGAATCGGGTAGGACCGGTCAAAGCAGGCGGTGCAGAAGTCCGACTCCGCGTCGACGGCCTTTCGAAGCCCGTCCATCGACAGATACGCCAGACTGTCCGCGGTCGTGAACCGCTCGATTTCCTCCAGAGTCTTATTGTTCGCGATCAACTCCGAATCGGTGGGCGTGTCGATGCCGTAGTGGCAGGGCCCGATGGTGGGAGGCGAACTGATGCGCAGATGGACCTCCCGGGCGCCCGCCGAACGCACCATCTCCACGATCTTCCGACTCGTGGTCCCGCGGACGATGGAGTCGTCGATGAGGATGACCCGCCTGCCCTCGAGGATGCCGCGCACGGGATTCAGTTTGACCTTCACGCCGAAGTGGCGAATCGCCTGCTTGGGCTCGATAAACGTGCGGCCCACATAGTGGTTCCGGATGAGGCCGAAATCAAAGGGGACGCCTGATTCCATGGCGTATCCCAAGGCGGCCGTGACCCCCGAATCGGGTACCGGCACCACCACATCGGCGTCCACCGGACATTCCCGGGCCAGTTGGCGGCCCAACTCATGTCGGCTCCGATGTACGCTCCGTCCGAACACGAGGCTGTCGGGACGGCTGAAATAGACGTGCTCGAAGATGCAGTGGGCTTTCTGGGGGGCGGCTCCAAGGCTAAGGGAATACAGCCGGTTTCCCTCGATTCGAAGGATCTCGCCCGGCTGAACGTCGCGTAGATAGGTTGCGCCGATCAGGTCGAAGGCGCAGGTCTCGGAGGCCACAACGTAGCAGCCGTTCATCTGGCCCAGGCAGAGGGGCCGGACACCGTAGGGATCGCGCGCCGCGTACAGACACCGGGGGGTCAACATGAGCAGGGAATAGGCCCCCCTGACCCAGCGCAAGACGTCGAGCAGGGCCACGTCCAAATCTTCCTTGTGCGACCTGGCCAGAAGGTGCAGGATCACCTCCGTATCCGATGTGGACTGAAAGATCGCCCCCTCGGATTCCAGCCGCCGGCGAAGAGTGGCGGCGTTGACCAGATTCCCGTTGTGGCCGATGGCGATGGGCCCGCGCCAGGACTCCGTCAGAATCGGCTGGGCGTTGACCGAAGCGCTCTCGCCCGCGGTGGAGTAGCGCACATGGCCGAGGGCGTAGTTCCCGGGGAGCCCGTCGATCGTCTCGGGCTTGAACACATCGGCCACGTAACCCATCCCGCGGGCCCGGTGAAGCACCCGGCCGTCGCTGGTGACGATGCCCGCCGATTCCTGTCCCCGGTGCTGGAGACCGTAGAGGCCCAGATAGGTGTGACGCGCGGCGTCGGGATGATCCGCCACGCCGAAGACGCCACATTCGTCATGAAACTTGTCGTCGTCCAAGAGCAGCACCCCTTCACAACGAAGAATCGAGAGAGAGGAATTCTCCCCTCTCGGTCCGACATTTCAACATTCCAGGAGCTACGTTCAAGGTCTTGGTTCGCTGACCGGCCGGCGAGATTCAAGTCGGCCCTATCGATTCCAGTTCGAATACCGCATTATAACAGGAACGACCGGCAACGCGGCGATCCCCATGGAGCGAGGGTTTCGATACCCTTCCGTCCCCGAGTCGACGGCCCACTAATGAGGACCCGACCCGTCCGCCGTCCGAAGGCTCAGGGAGCGCAGGGCCACGCCCAGTCTGCGGCGATCGGATCCTTCCCCCAGCGAATCGGGAGAAGCGGCGTCGGGCGTCAGAAGTCCGATGAGGACCTCCCCGTCCCGCTCGAAGAGATCCCGGGGCAGGGTCAGGGTCCTCGGCTGGAACCCCGGACTGGCCAGGATCCATTCCCCCGCCTTCCTCCGATCGACCCGTATTTGGACACGCTGGCTGTCCAGTTTGCCGGGCGCCAGGAAGGGCCGGAGCACGGCCTCCAACACGACATCCTCCGGCACCGGCGGCAGCGTCAACTCCAGGACCGCCTCCTCGCCCACGGTCCAGTGAATCCCGTCCTCCGGTCTCCCCCAACCCGCAACCAGGTGGGGCAGGACATTCCCGTCACGTCCGAATTCCAGCCGGTCGCCCCACGAATAGGGATGGGCGACCGGAACCTCGCGCGTCGGCGGCGCCTTGAAGGGCCACGATGAGAGGTCGGCCGGATAGTTGAGTTCGCCGGCGACGCCCGAGTCGGAAAGGGCGAACACGCGCACTCCGGCCCGCTCCGGAGGATCCAGCGCAGAGGGCGGAAACTCGAAGTGAAAGCCCGAGTTCAGGAGATCGGGAGCGTTGAACATCTCGACCGCGTCGTTCCGGGGAATGTGGGTGCTGCCCTCGGCGATGGACCGGCCGTCAAGGAGAACGACGATGGAGCGGACGGGTCGGCGATTGCGACTGTCCACCGCCCAGCCGCCCACGTACAACCGGTCGCCGCTGGGGTTGAAGCCCGCCGCGGTCCAGCCGGTGACCCGGTCCGATAGGATCGGAATGCGGTCCCCCCGGTTGCCGATCAGGAAAGCTTCCTCGGCGGAGATCTGTTCAAGCCTGAAACCGGACTCCGATCGGGGCGACCTCTGGAACACGATTCCGTCTCCGCTCCCCGAAACCAGCAAAATGTCGACGAGATTGTTTCCCTCCCGGAAGGAGTCGGGCGGAACGAGGGCTGTAAAGGCCCGGTTGTCTTCCCAGAATCGGGAGGTGCGGGTGACCGCCCGGACCTGTCCATTGACGCTTACGGCCAAATATCGAGGAGTCTCGCCTTGCGGCGCGTTCAGGATCCTCCCGGTTACGCCGGCGGGGATGAACGGGCCGTCGGTGCGGACCTGACGATAGAAAATCTCTCCCTCCAGCTCCACTTCAAACCGGCCGTCCGGGACGTCGACCACGGGTATGAGGTCGAGGGTTCGGCCACCCAGTTGGGGGTGGGGCCCCACCGAGAAGATCGCCTCCGGCCGGCGCGAGCCGAAGAGGTCTGTCTTGCGGCGCACAAAGTCGATCCGATCGGGCAGCTCCGCGTCAAACTCGAATCGTTCTCTCTTGGCCGATACGGCGATCTTGGTCGGGCGTTCCGGCGCCCTTCGGTTGACCGCCGAGTGTCCGTCCATGGGCCACGGAGGATCGGCTCCAAGGACGTCCACCATCGTGGGCAGAATGTCGATGACCTCCACATTGGAGTCATCGGTGATTCCCTCTTTCTGAAAGGGAATCTTCATGAAGAGCGGAATCGACAGGATCTCGGGGTGATTGGTCGGAGTGATCGCCCTGCGGGAGTCGCCGGTTTGGAAACCCGCGCCATGGTCGGCGGTGATAACCAGGAATGTCTCTTCATACAGGCCCCGCTCCCGCAAAGCCTCGATCAACTCCCCAACGAGCTTGTCCACGAACTGCAGCTGAAGAAGGTGGGCTTGGTACGCCTGTGTCAAGAGCCAGTCATCATCGAGCCAGCGGTTCGGGTCTTCGCCGCGGTCGTTCGACCCGACCACACCGCGAACCCCCCGGGCGGCGTAAAGTCGATATCTTCTGCCGTCCGGCAGGTGTTCCCAACCCGCGTGGGGGAGAAGGCTGTGGAAGAAATGCAGAAAGGGTCTGCGGGAGGGCTGGATCGAGGCGATGAATTCGCGGAAGCGTTCCGCTCGGAGGGACCAGTCGACCTTGAAGTCCTCCCAACCGGCGGGCGATTCTTCCGAGGTTGAGCCGCCGACTGGTTCCGGCGCACTCAGGTCGCGCCAGTGGCCGCGGAAATCGGTCCAAGTCTCGGTGACTCGAGGCAGTCCGGTCACCAGATCGGCGGGCAGCACCACGTGCAGGTAGACCAGCCAGAGATCCGACAGCAGGACGGACTGGGTCTGGAGGAGTCCTCGACCCTCGGTGTCACTCGATGGGGGGGCCAAACGCGTCATCGCCTCGTGAACGTACAGATCGTGAGTGGACTCGAACAGGGTAAAGAGGTTCCGAGGATGATCGCGGAGGGTCGGAAGCTTCGGCTGATCGATGTCGGGAAGAAGGCCGGTCACGATCGAGGAAATCGAGATCAAGGTGGAGTCGTTGACCGTGGTGGCGTTTCGAAACCAGTGCGCCTCCCGCGAGAGTCGGGCGAAGTTTGGGAAGAGAACCTCATCGATCTCCTGGTTCTCGTCCAGGAGAGAGATGGTGGGGAACTCGTCGAAAACCACCACGATGATGGGAGTGGAAGTGCGAATGTCCCACCGTTCCCTGGGTTCGTGATCGCCCTTCAGCAACTCACTCACCGGAGAGAAAAGGAGGAAGAGGAGCGGAAAGAGGATCGCGGCCGGAATCAAGAAGTGAAAGAAGGCGCGGACCGTACGGTGGGTCGAGTAGGCCCACGTAAGAAGAACCGCCGCCGTCAGAGCCAGAGCGACCAGAGGCACACCTCCCAGGGGAAGCGCCTTCAACGGCTGCAGGAGCAGGGCTGCCGCCAGAAGCGCCAGGACCAGCCGGTGGAAGATCCGGGAGAAGGCCGGACTCCAGAGTCGCGCACCCCACTGCACGAAGATCAGCGACCCCGGGGCCGCCAGGGATAGGAGGCCGGCCAGCAAGAGAATTTCCGCCGGCGAAAGGTCCCGCACGACAAGGAACTCGGGATAGCGCCCGAGAATATCGTAGAGCGGCTGGGCCACCGCCATCCCGAACAGCGCAAGGGTATGGAGGGCGTTGAAGACAAACTCGTTACGCTCCACGTTCGGTTTCATTGAGAAGCCGGGGAAGAGGCGAGAACCGGCTTCGCGCCGCGGATTCCGGCTCCACACCCCTTCATAGATTCCTAAGTCAACCCAAGCCGTGGACTCATCTTATCAGGGATTCCCGGAGAGGCCCTCCCGGAGGTGTCAAGAGTCATCCCCCCAGGTCCGGAGTCCCAGGGTTGCCGGGCTTCCGCCGCTTCCGTTGTCCGGCTGTGACAACCGAGGCTGTGTCGGGTATACTGCCCACTCATGTCTCCCAGAGGGTACAAGAGAATTGCGACAATCGTTTTGGCGTGGTGCATCCTTTCCTTTCCGCAGCCCGTTCACGCCTACGTTGATCCGGGAACCGGCAGCTACCTGCTCCAGGTGTTGATCGCCGGAATCGCGGCGGCATCGCTAAGCCTCAAACTCTTCTGGGGAAGGATCAGGCTCCTGTTCTCACGCTCCAGGAAGGAGACCTCTCCGCCCGATCAAGACGATGCAACCGAAAACCGTTGAGGCGTCCTTCCGGGATCCGAGCGGGTTCGTCTTTCTCCGCGACGGCCTCCTGCTGCGGCAGGTCAACCGGTGCTACGCGGCCGATTACGACCAGCTGATGGAGTCGGGCCTTTATCGGGAGTTGACGGATGCGGCCCTGCTGGTTCCTCACGCGGAGGTGGAGGGTCCGGCGTCGGTATCGGACGACGGTTGTTATCGCGTCATCCAGCCGGAGAGGATTCCCTTCGTCTCCTACCCCTACGAGTGGTGCTTCTCCCAGCTGAGGGATGCGGCGCTGACAACACTGGAGATTCAGCGGCGCGCCTTGCGGTTCGGGATGTCGTTGAAGGACGCCAGCGCCTTCAACATTCAGTTTCACCAAGGCAAGTCGGTCCTCATGGACACGCTCTCCTTCGAGTCCTACGCCGAGGGCTCACCCTGGGTGGCCTACGGCCAATTCTGCCGCCATTTCCTGGCGCCTCTCGCTCTGATGGCCCACCGGGATCCGCGACTGGGCCTGATGAGCCGCGGCTTTATCGACGGAATCCCGCTGGATCTGGCTGCCCGCCTGCTGCCGCGTAAGACCCTGCTGCGGCCGACACTGGCCGTCCACCTGCACTTGCACGCACGGGCGCAGCGGCGATACCAGACAACCTCCCGAAAACCCTCGGGCCGGGTCTCTCGACAGGGGTTCCTCGGGATCATCGGCAGTCTCCGCTCCGCGGTTGCCGGACTTCGCTGGACTCCCCGCGAAACACCCTGGGCGGACTACTATCAGGCCACCAATTACTCGGAAGAGGCCGAGCTTCACAAAGAGGAACTGGTGGCACGTTTCGCGGCGGGGAGTGGTCCCCGGATGATCTGGGATCTGGGGGCCAACACGGGGCGTTTCAGCCGGACCGTCGCCCTTGAGAACACGCTGGTGGTGGCCTTCGACGCGGATCCGGCGGCTGTCGAGGCGAACTACCGGGAGGTCGTGAGGAACCGTGAGACGCGCGTCCTGCCGCTGCAGATGGACCTGACCAACCCGTCTCCTTCCCTCGGCTGGAACCACGGGGAACGCGACTCCCTCCGGGACCGCGGACCCGCCGAACTGGTTCTGGCCCTCGCTCTGGCGCACCACCTGGCGATCGGAAACAACGTCCCTCTGCCTTCCCTGGCGGCGTTCCTGGCCGGCATTTGCCGCTTCCTCGTCATCGAATGGGTTCCCAAGGAGGATTCCCAGATTCAGCGCATGCTAAGGAGTCGCAGGGACATCTTCGGCGGCTACACTCTGGAAGGCTTTCGTCAGGCCTTTGCAGCCCACTTCCAGACGCTGGAGGAGGTTCCGATTCGCGGCAGCCTGCGCCGCCTCTTCTGGATGAGACGGGATGGATAGGCATCGACCTTGGCTCCTGTTGACAACCCTGGTCGTCCTCTGCTCCTTCCTGCTGGTCTTCAGCGAGTGGCTCTTCTTCGTCACCAAACCCTCCTTCCTATCCGGTTTGACCTGGCCGCAGCGATTTGGCGTTCTTCTCGGTTCGATCGCGCCGCCGATACTGCCGCTGATCCCGCTTCTCCTGCTGCTATGGGGGTTTCAGGCGCTTGTATCCGGTCGAGGGAGCCGCTTCCTCTTGTTCGCCTCGGCCCTGATTCCGGCCGCCATACTGGCCGTCCTGGCCATGCTGTCGATCGACAACTTCTCTCTAACGATCCTTTCTGTGGGAATTCGGGATATTCCCTGGCCGCACGGTCTCTGGTATTTGGCGTCGCTGGGGATTCTGACCGGTGTCCTCGCGGTGCGCGCGGCCGGGTTCTGCCGTCGCGCCAGGGCCGTTAGGTTCTGGGTCGGGACCGCGACCGGCCTGGTGGTGGCCTCCTTCCTCGTCGCCTTCCTGTCCATGCGGCCGCCGCAAGCCGCCGCCGATGCGGAACCGTCGGGACCCGGCAACCGGCCGAATATCCTCCTGGTCGGAGGCGACGGTCTTAATGCGACCCACCTTTCCGTCTACGGTTCCGAGAGGCGGACGACGCCTTTTCTGGAGGAACTGGCCAAGTCCTCCCTGATTGTGGAGAACGCGTTTTCCAACGCCGGACCCACCGGCGCCGCGCTCACCTCCATCTGGACGGGAAAGCTGCCCACCGAGACCCGGCTTGTCTTTCCTCCGGATATCCTGCGGGGCGAGGATGTATTTCAGCATCTGCCTGGAATTCTACGCATGCGGGGCTATCGGACCGCGGTCGTCAGCCTCCGGCACTACGCCGATCCCTTCGACCTGAACCTGCGGAGCGGGTTCGACTTTGCCAACGGTCGCGGTCTGGCCCGCGACGAGGCGATGTTTCGTGTTCTCTCCCCGTGGGGATTCCAGACCGCGTATTTCCTGCAGACGCTTTACGAACGCCTCTCCTCCCGGAGCCTCCACCTGGCCGGGGTCCAGCCGATGGTGGATCCCTTCCACGCAGTGGCCCGGGAACCGACCTCCATTCAGGGCGACCATCGGCGCATTCGGCAACTGTTCGACTTCATCGACGGAGGGCCGCAGCCCTTTTTTGCCCACGTGCACCTGCTGGGAACCCATGGGCCCAGGTTCCGTCCTCGCTACCGCGTCTTTTCGGAGGGACAGGAACAGACCGAGAACTGGATGCTGGATTTCTACGACGACGCCATCCTGGAGTTCGACGGCATGGTGGCCGATCTGATTTCGGCGCTGGAATCCAGAGATCTCCTGGACTCGACGCTACTGGTGATCTACTCCGACCATCCCCGGCGCTACCGGATCTGGGAGCGAATTCCGATTCTAATCCGTTTCCCGGGAGGACATTCGGCGGGCAGGATTCAGCCCAACGTTCAATTGATCGATCTGGCTCCCACGATCTTGGATTATCTCAACCTGCCGCGGCCCGGTTGGATGCGGGGGCTCAGCCTGTTGACCGACGAGCCGCCCGATTACCGCCCCATCTTCGGCGCCCAGCAAAACTATGCCGAGCTGGAGAGGGGAGATACCGGCTTTGAAATCAGGAGGGACGCCATCGGTCCTCCCTTTTACACGATGCGGTACCTCACGGTTGTCGTATGCCGGCACTGGTACCGCTTGGACCTGATCGGGAACCATTTGCAGTCGGGCGCGGTTGACGGTCACACCGGCCGCTGCTCTTCCGATCCGGGAGAAGACGAGGTGCGGAGGATAATGCTGGAACATCTGCTCAGCCGCGGCTATGACGTTTCGGGGCTCGGCTGACCGCGCCCCAGGCGAGTCGGTGGCCCATCCCTCGGGCTTGGCCTGTCTTCGCGGGGAGGGGGCGCTCGCCGCAGACACTTTTCCGATCGGTCCTACCCTCCAGGTAGAATCCCGCGGGTTGAGGGGAGCACGATGAACACTTTGGTCGGCCGCCTGAGTGAAGAGTCCCTGGTTGTGGATCTCGGCTCCGGACCCGGCAGCTTTGATTACACATCGGCTAACGCTAAGGTGTTGGCCTTGGATCTGTCCTTCCCGCCCCAGCGACGGCAGGGGTGGGGCGCCGCCGTGGCCGCCTCGCACCGCGTCCCCCTGCGCACCGCCTGTGCCGATCTGGTCGTCTGCAACCACACGCTGGAACACTTTGTCGAAATACGCCAAGCCCTCCGTGAGATCGGTCGTATCCTGAAGCCGGGGGGACACCTGTGGGCCTCGATCCCCTGCGGCTACTCCTTTGACGACCGATTCTATCGATTCCTGTTCCACGGCGGAGGCCATGTCAACCGGTTCGGCTTCGAGAGCTTCGTCCGCCTGGTCCTCCGCGAGAGTCGTCTGGGCCTGGTCGCGACGAAGAAACTCTATAGTGGTTTTGTCTATCTCAACCCGCCTCCCCGCGACCGGCTGAAGCATTTCCCCCGGAGAGCCCGGCTGTTGATGCAGCTCGGTCCGCGTCCTTTCCTGGAAGCGCTGGCCCGCTGGGTAAATTACTTGACTCGCCGTCTCGACTGCGTTCTGTCCACCCGGCTGAGTCTCTACGGGTGGGCCTTTATCTTCCGGAAGCATTGGACGGCCGCCGGTGACGGGCGTGCGCCGGGTGATATGACGGAGTACCGCAATGTCTGTTTTGGATGCGGGGCCGGACACGCGGCCGAGACGCTTCATCCGGTGCCGGGGATCTTCGGCCTCTTCCGCTACTACCACTGTCCCGCCTGCGGCCGAAACAACCACTACAGTGGGGACGTTGCGGAGCTTGGGAGCGGAGATTGGGCCGATTGGACTTGACCGCGCCTCCTGGTTTAGACTATGAGTCAAGTCGAACCGGGCGGGTTGGGACGGCCGGCCCGGCTCTTTTTTTGAAACCTATATATGCTCAAACTGAGTATAATGAAAGGGCAGTATGGGTCACATTAGAATGGAAGAACTCTCCTACACACCAGCGGTTGCGCGTGCGACGGCGTCCATCTACGCCAAGGTCAAGGACGTCATTCCCGAGATTGAGTGGGCAGTCCATGCCCCGCTCATCGCCGCCATCAGTGAGTTGAAGGTGGAACGAAACGCAATCGTCCTGGCGCACAATTACCAGACCCCCGAGATCTTTCACGGCGTGGCGGATCTGTCGGGGGACTCTCTGGCACTGGCTAAGCAGGCCGCGGAAACCGAGGCGGACGTCATCGTCCTGTGCGGGGTGCACTTCATGGCCGAGACGGCCAAGCTGTTGAACCCGGAGAAAAAGGTTCTC
>CAYRCA010000043.1:0-1074 GCA_964422565.1 uncultured Acidobacteriota bacterium
GCCTGTCCGTCGCCTCTGGCGGAATGGGGGGGGCGCAAGTTGGGATTGATCGGCGACTGCGGATGCATCAGCTTCCAGGTGTCGAAAATCATCCCCGGCGGGGAGGGGGGGGCGGTGGTCACGACCAGCGAGAGAATCCGGACGCTGGTCCACGCCTTTCGAAACAACGGGCGCGATCCGGATCGCCAGGCGGGCAACTACCCCTATTTCGGAATGAACTATCGAATGACCGAGTTCCAGGGGGCTCTGCTGCGGTCGCAGTTGGCCAAGTTCGAGGTTCAGTCCGCCGTCCGGCGGCCCAACGCGGCCCGCCTGGATCGCGGGCTCGGCGAGATCGAGGGGTTGACGCCTTTGACGGCGTATCCGGGAAATACCCGTCGCAACTACTACTACTACGCCGTTCGCTACGAGGCGGAGAAGTTCGGCGGCCTCCCGATCGATCGATTCGTACAGGCGATGCGGGCCGAGGGGATCCCGGTGTCGGGGTCGCCCCGGCGCGACGTGCTGCCCGACAGCCCCTCGCTGGAGACGCTGCTGAATTCCCGGGCATTTCGCAAGGTCTGCTCGGAGGAGCAGATCGCCCGCTGTCTGGCGAGCCGGGAATGTCCCGAGACGCGGCGCCTCGCGCCGGAGAGTCTGGTCATTAGCCAGAACGTGCTCCTGGGAAGCCGCGAGGACATGGATCTGATCTTGGAGGCGGTCCGAAAGGTCCGACGCCACGCGGACGAGCTACGGAGCTGATCGGACATTCACCGCCCCATTTGAAGTGCCGCAGCCTGCTTCACCCTTCCGCAGGCAAGCGCGCGACCCTTCGAATCCGCTCCCGTCGAGGCCATGGGCTCCCGCGAAACCCCGGGGTCGCCGCCGCCCTGAGGAAGCGCCGGGTTGGTTATACTCTGGGACGTGGCGTCGAAGAGGCGGGATCGGGAGAGCGCTTGGGAAGTGGTGTACGAGCTGGTCCGAGGGATTCCCCCGGGCAGGGTGATGACCTACGGACAGATCGGGATGCTCGTCGAGCCGTTGTCGGCGCGGGCCGTCGGTTGGGCCCTGAACGCCTGCCCGGGGGACGTGCCC
>CAYRCA010000043.1:1084-14547 GCA_964422565.1 uncultured Acidobacteriota bacterium
GGCACCGGGTCGTGAACTCCCGGGGAGGCTGCTCCACCGACCGGCTGCCCCACATCCCGACGGGTCTGCAACGTTCCCTGCTGGAGCGCGAGGGGGTCGAGTTCGATTCCCGGGGCCGGCTTTCCCTCCCGCGGTATCGCTGGTTTCCCCAAGACAAACCGTGAAACGTTGTGAAATGGCACCGTTGCCGGGCGACCTCGCCGGGCAAGGGAATCTCCTCGGTTTATCCGCCGTCGAACGGATGCTCACGCCATGGACCGCACGGATTTCACCGAGCGGGCGAGTGGCCGGCGGCCTGGGCCGGTCTTCAACATCGAGATGGCCGGTGTAATCCGTGCCGAGAGCGGACAGGTGGTGGCCGGCGGCCGACCCGTGTGGCGCGGCTGGCCGACCGCCCTCTGCGACATAATCGGGAACGACCCCGAAAGCCATGACCATTCTCCCGAACGTTCTTCCGCTGATCTATCTGGTCGCGCATTCGGCGCTCGCGGCGGTGTCCCGAGGGCTCGACCGGCGCCGGAAAGCACGGATTCTGGCGGTCAACGCCGCCCTGATCGCGACGATGGCGCTGCCGGTGGCCTGGAGTGGAGCCCTCGGAGCGATCCCCCTGGGGTGGGGCAAGTTCCTGTGGCTCTGGAGCCCCTTGATCTTCTTCTGGTGCGCCTATCTCTGGAACAAGCCGCTCCTCACCGCGGTTCACCCCGAGGGCCGGACCATCGACCCCTGGCTGATGCGGGTCGACGAGCGCTTCTTCGGCCAGCCGAGTCTTCGGTGGGCCCGGCGGGGAGGACGGTGGGCGACGGAGATCCTCCACGCCTTCTATGTCGGCTACTACCTGTACACGCCGGTCATCGGCGTCTGGCTCCACGTGGGACGTCCGCCGGCCGAGTTCCAGGCCATGGCTTTCGCGGTCTGTCTGGGATATTTGGTCTCCTATCTGCTGTTCGTCCTCGTCCCGGCTCACGGGCCCCGCTGGGCCCTGGTGGAGAGGGGATTGCTGCCGCCGTCGGAACAGCGTCGCCCCGGCTTCGCTGTGACCCGTTTCGTGCACCGGTTGATGTACGACGGACCGGCCCTGAAGGGCGGGGCCATGCCCAGCAGCCACAGTTCGACGGCGGTGGTGTTCCTGGTGTGGAGTTGGCGGTTGGGCGGTCCGGAGGCGGGGGTGGTGGCCGTCGTTCTCGTCGTCGGAATGTGGATCGGCTCCATCTACGGACGCTATCACTACGTCGGCGACGTTGTCGCGGGGGCCTTGCTGGGTCTGGCGGCGGTCCTCCTGGGGGATTACTGGATACCGCGGTGATGGAACCCTCGGGTTTTCGTCCGTGGGGAGAAGGGGCGACGGCGATCCCGGCGCCGGGCCGGCCGTTGCCGGCGGGTTGGGAGCGGACCGGGCCGGGAGGGACGCCTCCTCCAAACGCGGCCGAAAACCGTTGGCGACTACCCGGAAGCCCGTCGTTTCGCCCCCTCCGAAGCCCGAAACCAACCCGAAACTCGAAACGGCGTCACGCCTCGCGGCCGGTGGCCGGCGCCGGGCTGCCCAGGTAGGAGGCGACCATCCCGGCCGCCCGGCGACCGACTTCCCAGCTGGCGCCCATGCCGTGGCCGCCCAGGCCGGCGACCCAGAGGAATCCCTCCGACTCGTTCGACCACGCCAGGTGAAAACCGCCGTCGGGCGTCTTGGTCCGGAAGCAGGACCAGACCCGCCTTTGCAGCGCGTCCTCCAGAGCGGGCAGTTCGCTGGAAATGACCTCCGCCAGCCTTTCGCTGATCTCGGCGGTCACCGTGGGGACGAAATCGCGCTCCCAATGCTCCTCGTCGCAGACGCTGAACAGTAGCCCGCCCGACTCGGGCCGGAAGTAGAAACTCTTGTCCAGACTCCAGACGAAGGGCCAGGCCGGATCGATTCCCGGGAAGCCGCCCTCGACGACGAAGAGGTGCCGTTTGAAGGAGCGCATGGGCGCGGGCCGGATTCCCAGCATCTTCGCCAGTTCGGGCGCCCAGGCGCCCGCGCCGTTAACGACGACCCGAGCTTGGATAACTCCCTCGCTGGTCTCGACGCGGAAACCGGACGCGTTTCTCCGAATGCCGACAACCCGGCAGCTCAAGCGGAGCTCGCAACCGCCCCGTCGGGCGCGGTCCAGATAGAAGTGGAGCAGTCTGGAGATGTCCATCACTCCGTCGGACGGGGTCCAGAGCGCCGCCTCGAATTCATGACCCCGAAGCAGGGGTACCTGGCCTCGGGCATCCCCGGGCTCCAGGATCTCGCTTCGAACGAGGCGGGTGTCGCGAAGGCGGGCCAGTTGCGTTCGCCCGCCCAGGAGAAGGGAGCCGACGGGTTCGTAGCCGACGGCCTCGGCGTGCCCCAGGTAGGCGTCCACCCCGGCGGCCACCGTCTCACGGACCTCCGCGTTGTCCACCGACTGGAGAACCAGGGAGGCGTTGCGCCCCGAGGCGTGGCAGCCGGGCACGTCCTCCATGTCCACCACCAGGACTCGCCCCGGAGATCCGGTCGTCAGGTGGTACGCGGTCGCCGCGCCCGCGAAGCCCGCCCCCACGATGAGCACATCCGCTTCCACGGCCCCGATTCTAGCACGCGGCCGCTTCACTGAAGGGTGAGATGGACGCTCGTTGAGCCTCCTGTGACGCCGGTCGATTTTTCGGTACAGTATGAGGCTCATGAATCCGCGTGAGTACGGCTTGGCCGCCCTGTCCGCTCTGCTGGTGACCCTCCCCTTTCTCAACAAGCCGGTTCACATCGACGACACCTTCGTGCTCCACGTGGCGACCCGGATTCTGGATGCCCCGTGGGACCCGTTTGGCGGCGAGATCAACTGGTTCGGTCATGTGCTGCCGGTCTGGGAGGCGACGACCAATCCGCCCTTTCTGAGTTACTGGCTGGCGCCGGCGGCGGCCCTCGGCGGTTACGGCGAGGTCTGGATGCATCTGGTCGTCGTCCCTTTCCACGTTCTGTTCGCCTGCGCCATGTTTGGCCTGGCGCGGCGCTTCTGCGCCAGGCCCTGGCCGCCGACGCTCTTTCTGATCGGATCGATCCCGTTTCTGGTCTCCGGCAACCTGATGCGGGACGTGCCGGCGGCCGCCCTGGCCACGGCGGGCGTAATGCTGACGGTTCTGGGTATGGATCGCCGCTCCGCCCGCCACTCGGCCTTGGGGGGGGTGTTGCTGGGCCTGGCGATTCTGACGAAATACTCTGCGGCGGTTTTGCTCCCCGTGCTGGCCGTCTACATGATGTTCGTTCGCCGACCCCGAGAGATCGCCTGGATGGGGATTCCCGTCGCCATTCTGGGGCTCTGGTGCGTGCACACCTGGGTGGTCTATGGGAGGCCCCATCCCTGGTACCTGTATTTGGAAAGGAGTGCGGTCTCGGGGATTTCCTGGGAGGACAAGCTCTTCGGAGCCCTGGCGATCCTGGGCGGGGGTCTTCTTGTGGCGCCGGCGGTGGCGGCCGGGCTGATCCGCTCGGGCGCGCGGTCATTCGTGTATCTCGGCTGCGGCCTTGCGGTCCTGGTGGGCTGGTGGGCGCTGCGCTTCTACCGGGTGGACTTCGACCTGGAGCTCCTGCTCTGGATGGGGTTTGGTCTCATCCTCATGGTGGCGGCGACCCGGACGGCGCTGTCGTCGCCGAACGCCGAGTCCCTGTTTCTACTTGCGTGGCTGGCCGCGGCGGTGGTCTTCAGCGTCGTCCTGGTCCCCTTCCAGGCGGTCCGGCATCTGATCCTGGCGCTCCCGCCGCTTTTGCTGCTGTTGTTTCGGGGTATGGAGATCCACTGGGACGGGTCCCGAGGGTTTCGGGGGCTGTGTCTCGCCCTGCTCGGCGCGCAGCTCGGCCTCGGGCTGCTCGTGCAGGCGGCGGACTACGAGTACGCGGCGACCTATCGGGACTTCGCCCGGCGGGTGTCGCGGGATTTCGACGCGGAACCGGGTCGGATCTGGTTCGTGGGTCATTGGGGTTGGAAGTTCTACGCCCGGCGGGCAGGCTTCGAGATGATGCACCGGGACGGCCCTTTTCCCCGGGAGGGCGACCTGCTACTCTGGCCGGAGAAAGTCCACGTGGGGGACGCTTTCGGCCGGTCCGCCGAGTTGCGGGAACGCCTCGAACTGGCGCATTCCGTCGTCTATCCGGGCCGCATTCCCCTCAGGACCATGAGTATCGAAGCCGAGGCGGGGTTCTACGCCGTGATCCGGCGGCGGATCCCGTTCAGATTCAATGCCTCGAGTCCACTCGAGATCATGCGCGTCTACCGTGTGGGAGCGCGGGAGCGGGGGATGAACGCCGATGGAAGAGATCGTCCGGTATTTCACTGAGGATTTTGGCTTCTGGCAGGCCGTCGGTTTCCTGGGTCTGGTCATCTTCTCCTCCCGCTTCATCGTCCAATGGATCGTCTCGGAGCGGCGGAAGGAGAGCGTGATACCGGTCTCTTTCTGGTACCTGAGCATCGTCGGCAGTCTTTGCCTGCTGTCCTACGCCCTGGTCCAGCGGGACCCCGTTTTCATTCTTAGTTACCTGTTCAACGGCCTCATTTATGTGCGCAATCTCTACTTGATCCGCGCCCGGAGGGAGGCGCCCGCCGGTTGATCGCCGGTCCTCCGGGAGGGGCCCGCGGGTTGCGGCTCCGCCCGAACCCCCGCCGACGGTCGAGGGCGAGGGGTCGAATGACGGCCGCCTTCCTTTCCCGCCGTCGGCGGCCGAATCCGAAAGTGACGGCCGACGGCGTTCCCCCCGGTGTCCCCGGAACCCGGAAAAAGGGCCTTGCGTCCCGGGCGGCGTGTAGTAAAGTCTTTGCGTCGCCGGCGGGCTGGGGTGAATGCGCTCCCATCAACGGGGATCTTGGAGCGGGCCGAATCGCGCCCCGGCGGCGCTTGAAGTTGTCGTGTGGTCCCGATGTCGGAGCCGTGGAGGGGGATGATCGATGTCTTTCGGGGGCAAGTCGAGGCTGGTTGAGCGGCTTGACTCCATGTACGAGTTCGACCGGGAGCCGGTTGCCGTCGGAAAACGGCACGGATTCCGGAGCTTTCTCGGACTATATGCCGGGGAGCACGTGGCCGGCACCGAGTTCGTCATCGGGCCCCTCTTCGTCGTCCACGGCGTCACCGCGGCCGACCTCTTTCTGGGATTGCTGGTGGGCAATTTGCTGGCCGTCCTCAGCTGGGCCTTCGTATGCGCTCCCATCGCCGTCAAGACGCGTCTGACCCTCTATTGGCAGCTCCGAAAGGTGTGCGGTCCCTACCTCACCTACCTCTACTCGGCGGTCAATGCCCTGATGTTCTGTTTCCTGGCGGGGGCCATGATCGCGGTGGCGGCCACGGCGGTCGGCCTTCCCTTCGACATGCCCATGCCGGAGTTGTCCGACCGCTTTCCCACCAGCGTCGCCTGGGTGGTCATCGTCTTCCTGGTGGGTGCCGTGGTGACGGCGCTGGCCATCCTGGGTTTCGAGCGGATCTCGCGTTTCGCCCGGATCTGCGTCCCCTGGATGTTCCTCGTTTTTGTCGCCTCGGCGGTCGCCGTGCTTCCCCAGTTGGGTTGTACGTCCCTGTCCGATTTCTGGCCGGTGGCCAACGAAAAGATCTGGACGGGCGTGGTGGCCGAGGGGCAGACGAAGTTCACCTTCTGGCACGTGTTGTTCTTCGCCTGGTTCTGCAACCTGGCGATGCACATCGGTCTGTCCGACATGACGATCCTCCGCTATGCCCGCAAGTGGCATTACGGTTTTGCGTCGGCGGCCGGCATGTACCTGGGGCATTTCGTGGCCTGGATCGCCTCCGGCATTCTTTGCGCGGCGGCGCTCGGGACGGTGGCGCCGGGACCGATCGCCTATCTCGGCGCCGGGATTGCGGGCGCCGTCTGCGTCGTGGTTGCCGGATGGACGACGGCCAACCCGACCCTCTACCGGGCTGGTCTCGCGTTTCAGGTGGCGACGCCCAACTGGCGGAGGTGGAAGGTCACCCTTTTCACCGGCCTGGCCACCACCGTGGCCGCCTGCTTTCCGGCGCTGGTGATGAAGCTCCTCGATTTCGTCGCTCTCTACGGACTGCTCCTCATGCCCATGGGCGCGGTCATCTTCGCCGATTTTTGGCTTTTTCCGAGGCTCGGGTTGAAGAGCAACTGGGCCGAGAGGAAGGGAATCCTTTTCAGCCGCCCGGCTTTCCTCGCCTGGGTCGGCTCGGTCGGGGTCGCCTTCCTGATTCCCCTGGAGATTTTCTTCAAGGCCCTGCCGGCCTGGTTTCTGACCGTGATCATCTATACCGGTCTGAGCCTTTACGAGCAACGGGGGACTCCGGATCGACGGGAGGCCTTATGAGGCGAGTGCTGCAGTCCCTGTCGCTGCTCGGGTTGCTGCTGACCGTTCTGCCCGCCTTTCTGGTCTTCGCGGGCCGGATTGAATGGAGCACTCATGCCAACCTGATGCTGGTCGGCATGATTCTCTGGTTCGGTTCCGCCCCCTTCTGGATGCGTCGGGAAGAGGATTGAGTCGTCTGGGTTTTGGGTTTCGGGTTTCGGGGTTTCAGCCGCCGATGACACCGATTTCCCGGCGTGGATCGCCGCCGAAACCGTTCGCTGACCAACCGCACCCCGCGCCCAAAAACCCAAGACCCAAAACCCGAAACCCGAAACTCGAAACTTGACCTGGATTCTCCGTGTCCCTACAGTTTTGGCCGTGACGTCCTTCCGCCCGGTGCTTCTCTCGACGTTTCTCGCCGCGGGCGCCGCGTGGAGTTGTCAGACGACCGATTCGGCAAGGGAGGAGTACGCGGGGGTTTCGGGAGAGTTGGCGGCGGAGCGCGCCCGGCGGCTGTCGGATCTCCGCTACGTCTTGACGCTCAGGGTTCCGGAGGAACCGACGGAACCGGTCGGCGGCGCCTCGATCCTGACTTTCACGCTCTCCGACGCCTCGAGTCCGCTGGCGATCGACTTCAAGGCGCCGGCCGATCACCTCTTGACGGTGACCTCCGGGGGGGAGGCCATCTCCTTCTCCCTGGAGGCCGGTCTGATTGTCATACCGCCGGAGAACCTGGACGAGGGCCGCAACACCATCGAGTTCAGTTTCCAGTCCGCCGATACCGCCCTGAACCGGCAAAGGGAGTACCTTTACAGCCTGTTCGTGCCGGATCGCGCCTCCACGGCCTACCCCTGTTTCGACCAGCCCGATCTGAGGGCCCCCTATCGCCTGGTCCTCAACGTGCCCGCGTCCTGGGTGGCCCTCGCCAACGGCGCCGTGCTGGATGAGTTGCCGGTGGGATCCCGTCGGGTGATCCGCTTCGCCGAGACGGAGCCTCTGAGCACCTACCAGTTTGGCTTCGCCGCCGGGCGATTCCAGATCGTTGAGCGCGAGTGGGGTCATTCGGCGATACGGATCTTCCACCGGGAGCGGGACGCCGCCCGGCTGTCCCGTAACCTCGATGCCCTCTACGAACTGCACGAGACCGCGCTGCGGGAGCTCGAGGAGTACACGGGAATAGGCTATCCGTACCAGAAGTTCGATTTCGCGCTGCTTCCCGACTTCCCCTTCGGAGGGATGGAACATCCGGGCGCGATCTTCTACCGCGACCGGCGCCTGCTGCTGGACGCGTCCGCCACCCGGGTCGAGGAACTGGGCCGAGCCTCGCTCATCGCCCATGAAACGGCCCACATGTGGTTCGGCAATCTGGTCACCATGCGATGGTTCGACGACGTGTGGATGAAGGAGGTGTTCGCCAACTTCATGGCCGCCAGGATCGTCAACCCCTCCTTTCCCGACATCGACCACGAACTGCGCTTTCTCCTGGCGCACCATCCGGCGGCCTACGAAATCGACCGCAGCGCCGGAACGCATTCCATCCGGCAGGAGCTGGACAACCTGCGGCATGCCGGCAGCCTGTACGGCCCCATCATCTACCAGAAGGCGCCCGTTGTGATGGCGCAACTGGAGGCTCTCATGGGGGACGAGGCCTTCCGGCTGGGGGTGATCGAGTACCTCGCCCGTTTCGGGCACGGCGCGGCCGACTGGAACGATCTGATCCGGATTCTGGACCCCAGGACCGATCTGGACCTGGTCGAGTGGAGTCGGGTGTGGGTGGAGGAGGCGGGACGACCGGTCGTCACCATCGTTCGGGAGATCGGGCCGGACGGACGGATCGCCCGGCTTGCCCTGGAGCAGGCCGACCCTCGGGGCAAGGGGAGGCGATGGGTCCAACCCCTCCGGGTGCTCGTGGGTTCCGGCGGAACCTGGAGGCCCTTTCCCGTCACGCTTCGAGAGTCGTCGGTCGACATCGCGCGGGCGGTCGGAATGCCCGGGGACAGCTGGGTGATCCCCGACGGAGCCGGATTGGGATATGGATTCTTCCGTCTGGAGGAGCGGATGAGGGCCCATTTTGAGGCGGAGATTCCCCGGGTGGGCGATCGCGTCGCCAGGGCGGCGCTCTGTCTAGCCCTGTGGGATGCGGTGCTGGAGGGGGAGGTTGAGGCCGCCCGGTTTCTGGAGTGGGTGCGCCTCCGGCTTCCCGAGGAGGAGGATGAGCTGATCGTTCAATTCCTTCTGGACCACCTGGAGACCGCGTTCTGGCGCTTGAACGGCCGGAAGCACCTCGATGAGGCGGGTTTGAGGTCTCTGGAGAACCTTCTCTGGGAGCGGATCGAGGCGGCGCCGTCGCAGAGTCTCAAGTCCTCCCTTCTGCGAGCCTACTGGGCGGTTGCCGGCTCGCCGGAAGCCCTTGAAAGGCTCCGCGCCGTCTGGGCCGGGACCATCGAGTTCGAGGGCCTGGAACTGTCCGAGCGCGACCGGATGACCTTGGCCCTGGAGTTGGCCGTCCGGGACCCGGCCGCCTACCGGGAGGTCGTAATCCGCCAAACGGCGGTGATGAACGACGAGGAGCGAAGGGCGGCCTTCGAGTTCGCGGCTTCGGCGGTCTCGGCCCGGGAGGAGGAGCGGGACGAGTTTTTCAATTCGCTGCTGAGTCCGTCCGGACGACCCCGCGAGACCTGGGTTCTCGAGAGTCTCCATTACCTGAATCACCCCCTCGGAGCCGACCACGCAGTGGAGTACCTGCGGCCCGCTCTGGAGGCTCTTCCCGAGATCGAGCGCACGGGCACAATCTTCTTTCCGAAGCGTTGGCTGGATCGGCTCCTGTGGGGACACACCTCCCCCGAAGCCGCACGGGTGGTGCGGAACTACCTGGAGGCCCACCCCGACCTCCCACTCCGGCTGCGGCGGCAGGTCCTCCAGTCGGCCGATCTCCTTTTTCGCGCGGCGGCGACGCCACCGGGTTCCTGAGTGTGCCGGGGCGGCCGGCGGGCGGTGGTTGGTAGTGGTTGGCCGAGGCTCCCTTGGGGGGGAGTCCATGTGATATCCGTGGCGTGGCTGCTGATTCTGGAGGATTATGTTCTGGATCGGCAGAGGATTGATGTCGGCGACAATCTGGCCGCACGCACGATTTGTGGAGACTCAAGGAGGTGAGCGGATGACGGACCGAACCAACGCATTGAAGACACTGGCGATAAACGGCGGCCCCCGAGCGGTCGCGAGCCCGTTGCCGCCCTGGCCCAAGTTCACCGAGGAGGCCATCCGGGCGGTGGAGGAGGTCCTTCGATCGGGAAAGGTCAACTACTGGACCGGACCCCGGGGGACGGCCTTCGAGGAGGCCTTCGCCGACTGGCAGGGGAGCCGGTTCGCGATCTCGACGGCGACCGGGACGGCGGCTCTCCACACGGCGCTTGCGGCGCTCGGAATCGGACCGGGCGACGAAGTGATCGTGCCCAGCTACACCTTCATCGCCACGAGCTTTTCCGTGGTGCAGGCCGGCGCCATTCCGCGCTTTGCCGACGTGAACCTCGACGATCACTGCATCAGCGTCGAATCCGCCGAGGCTTTGGTCAACAGCCGGACAAAGGCCATCATTCCGGTTCACCTCTACGGCAACGTCTGCGACATGGACGAGATCATGGACTTCGCCGAAAGGCGCCGGCTTTATGTGATCGAAGACAACGCCGAAGCCTACGGGGGAGTCTACAAGGGGAGGAAGACCGGCACCTTCGGTCATCTGGCGGCGTGCAGCTTCTGCCAGAACAAGACTTTCACGACTGGCGGCGAGGGCGGCATGGTGACCACCGACGACGAGGACCTCGCCTGGCGGGCGCGCAGTTTCCGCGACCATGGCTACGACGTAAGGGATCGGCTGAACCTGCTCGCCTTGGAGCAGAAGCTCTCCTACATCCATGACCGCGTGGGCTGGAACTACCGCCTCACGGAGATGCAGTCGGCGATCGGCCTGGCCGAACTGGAGCGGATCGACTCGTGGAACCTGCCGCGGCGTCGGCGCAACGCCCGGATCCTCATGGAGGCGTTGGCCGAGCTGCCCCAAGTCAGATACCTGCCCATCGACACGCCGGAGCGGCGAAACGGCTGGTACGTGTGCGCCTTCTCGCTGGCGGTCGAGGACATGCGGTGCGACATCGACGAGTTTGTGGCGGCGGTGTCCGCCGAGGGCGCCCCCTGCTGGCGGGTTTTCTGGCCCCAGTGCCACACCGAAAAGGCCTTCACCGAGCGCCGCGGCTTCGGGCGAAGCGGCTTTCCCTTCACGTCGGCGGAGTACACGGATCCCGCCAGTGTCGACTACGGCGCGGTTCGGGTCCCGAACGCCCTGTGGCATCAGACCCATACCTTCACGTGCTTCGCCTTTCCGACCTACTCGGAGGGGAACATGCGGGAGATCGCGGCG
The DNA here is from genome assembly GCA_964422565.1 of uncultured Acidobacteriota bacterium. Taxonomy (GTDB): domain Bacteria; phylum Acidobacteriota; class UBA6911; order RPQK01; family JAPXNP01; genus CAYRCA01. Next base: position 11,798 of record CAYRCA010000043.1, read on the forward strand.
GCACTCGTCAAGGCGATCCAGGCCTATAGTTGACGGTTCGGGAGAAGGTTGCGGAAGGAGGCGAAGATGGTCGAGAAACGTCTGGGCATGGGTGTGATCGGCGCCGGGGGAATCGCGCGCCGGAAGACGATCCCCGGCATGCTCAAGGCCGAGAACATCCGGTTGGTCGCGGTCATGAACCGAAGCGGCGCGGCCGGAATCGCGGCTCAGTTCGAGGTCGAACGGGCGTACTCCCGCGTGGAGGACCTGCTGGCGGATCCGGAGGTCGAAGCCGTCTACATCGCGTCGCCCGTCGCTTTCCACGGGGAGCAGATCAAGGCCGCGGCCGAGGCCGGCAAGCACGTGCTGTGCGAAAAACCGCTGACCCCGACCCTGAAAGAGGCGAAGGAGGCCGCGGCGGTCTGCCGGCGGCGAGGCGTCTTCCTGCAGGAAGGCTACATGATGAAGTTTCACGGGGCGCACCGAAGGATCCGCGAAATGGTCGGCGACGGACGGCTCGGCCGACTCGTCTTTCTTCGGGCGCAGCTTTCCTGCTGGTATCCTCCGATCCCGGGCGCGTGGCGGCAGGAGCCCTCGACCGGGGGCGGCGGGTCGCTGATTGACATGGCCACCCATCTAATCGATCTGATCGAGTACTTCGCCGGACCGATTCGCCGCGTCGCCGCCCTGACGGGCAACCTGGTCCAGCCGTACCGTTCCGAGGACGCCGCAACCTTGCTGCTCGACCTCGAGTCGGGCGCCCACGCCACCGTTGACGCCTTCTTCTGCATTCCCGACGAGGCGAGCCGGACTCGGCTCGAGATCTACGGTTCCCGCGGCGCCCTGCTGGCGGAGGGAACGGTGGGGCAGGGAAGCGGGGGCACACTGGAAGGGGTGTTCGGCCTCGGCGAAGCGGGATACGACGCGGATCAGGCCAAGAGTCCGTCGCGCACCTTTCAGCCGATCCGGTTTCCCGCCGCGGATCCCTACACCGCCCAGTGCGAGTACTTCGCCCGATGCGTCCTCGAGGGTCGTGCGCCGGCCGTCAACGACGCGGAGAACGCGCTCCGTGTCCTGCGCGTGACCGAACAGGCCTACGAGGCGGCCAGGACGGGCAGTTTCATGACGGTGTCAGGTTAGTGGTTAGTGGCTAGTAACACGGACTGACACGGACGGGCACGGACGGGCACGGACCGAAACAGTCCTCGCTTTGCGCTCCTCAATCCTCGCTCGAAACCACCGCGATTTTCGTCCCTCCGGGTGCGCCCCGCTCATGGTCACTCCCTCCTCCCAACGTGATCCCGGTCACCGAGGCGCGGCCGGCTTGTCTGGGAGACTGGGCGAAAAGGCGGGACGGTCACCTCGGTTGCTCAGGGTCGGCCGGGGTCTTGCGGACCGGCCACTGTGGTCGCCTTGCCTGTTGAATGAAAGGGGGAACGATATGGTGCCGGATCTATACGCCATCGATGATTCCGGGAGCGTCAGCCGATTGGAGAAATGTCCGTCCGGCGGAGAGGATCTGCGGCGGCTTCTGGAGCGGAACCCCGGCCTCCTTCCCGGTGCCCAAAGTGAGGCCGCGAATGGATGGTTGCTGGTGGGGAGGAATCTTCGGCCCGCACCTCCCTACGGCGACGTCGGATGGAGCGTGGATTACCTGTTTGTGGACCGGGAGGGCGTACCCACGTTCGTCGACTGCAAGAACCCATTGGAGGCCCGGGGGCGACATGAAGCGATCGGTCAGATGCTCGAGTACGTCGCAACCGCGCAGACTTCCTGGGAGGCGAACGATCTTTGGGAGTGGCTCACGGTGGAACAGGAGGATGCCGAGGGCGCCGTTGCGGGCCTGTTGGGGGACTCCAACCGCTCTCCGGGAGATTTTCTCGGCGACGTCCTGGAAAAGCTGAGGGCGGGGGTGTTTCGACTGGTGTTTCTGGTGGGAGACGCCGGCCCCGAGCTCCAGAGGGTGATCGCTTTCCTGAATCGGCAGATGAACAGCTCCCAGGTCTTCGTCTTCGAGGCCCGGCAATACCGGGCCGGGGGAGTGCGGATCCTGGCGCCCGCCATCTTCGGCCCGGGTGTGGCTCATTCGCCGGTTGTTGATTCGGAGGCCGGGCTGGATGGATGCCAAGTCGAGTTGGAGCCGGCCGACGTCGAGCCTGGAGCCGAGTTCGAGCATGCGGGTGCCGAGCCGGGACCGGAGTTGGGGCAGGCCGCCGCCCAAGTGGAAACGGAACTGGAGTGGGAGACGGGGGAAATCGACGGGTTCAGCCTGGAAGGCCCCGAACCGGAGCCTGAGGAGTCTGGAATCGTGAATGAGGAGTCCTACTTCGAGGAAGTGGAAAACCGCTTGGCTGGCGATCAAGTAAGGGCGGTACGGACATTCTACGAGGTGGCCCAGAAGCTGGCCTTCAATCTGGAGTGGCGCAACGGCGACGGAGGGGCTTCGCTGGAGGTCTATCTGGCTCGGATCTCCGACAGATCGCTCCTGAATCTCGGCGCCGACGGAACGCTGACCCTGAACTTCGGCGCGCTGGCGGGCGACCTTGTCGCCGAGGGCTATCAGCAGAGGTTCCGATCCATCGCGCACAATCGTTTGGACTTGGTCGTCCACCTCGATGAGATGAACTCGATGCTGCGGCCGATCGACTGGTGTCCCAAGCTCACCGGAGTACTCCGGGTGCTGGACGATTTGGCGTCCATGGCCGGACAGGCGAGCGCGCCGTCCGCGGTCTGAGTGGGCCCGGAATCCAATCGCACAGCTCTTGTCTCGC
>CAYRCA010000044.1:0-14470 GCA_964422565.1 uncultured Acidobacteriota bacterium
TCGGCCACGACTACGGCCTCTACTGGTGGGAGCAGCTCGAGCCGGAGCCGGACGAAACCACCCGGTGGAGGGAGCACGTGATCGACGAATCCTGGTCCCAGGCACACGCCCTGGCGCTGGCCGACCTGGACGGGGACGGGCAGGAGGAACTCATCGCCGGCAAGTGTATCTGGGCGCACAACGGCGACGACCCCGGGGCCGGCGATCCTCCGGCGATCTACTACTACAAGTGGGGTCGATCCACCCTGACCTTCACGCGCCACACTATCGCCGCACCCGGCGACGGTATTGCGTTGGGACGGCAGGTCAGCGTGGCCGATCTCAACGGCAACGGACGGCTCGACCTGGTCGCACCCAGCAGGCTGGGCCTGTGGGTGTTCTTCAACGAGGGATACTGAGCCTCCCCCCGGTCAGAAGGCGTGTCCCGCCTTGGGCCGGGCTCTGCAATCGCGCCGGCTGACGGACGTGCGGCTGATGCCGGAGTCCTTGCGCCGGTCATTCCGGAACGGTTCCGGCCGGAACCACGACGATCCTCTCGCCCGGACGAGTCCGAAAGGCAAGCAGGGAGCCTTCCAAACGCTCCGCCTTGCGACCGTCCCGATAAAGGTCGACCGCCCTCCTTTCGCCCCAGGGGTTGCGAAGCCGGCAGGGGGAGCCCGCCTCGGAATCGACCTCCACAAACAGGATGCGCCCCTCCCGGATCGAGGAGCCGACCCGGAACCCGCCGCGAGCGGCAAGCCTGTACCGGGCGTCCCATTCCGGGGGCCAAGCCGGAAAGACACGGATGATCGGTTCGGCGGCGGGTGCGGGCGGACCGCTCTGCAGCAAAGCCAGCTGCAGCGCCTCGGAGGCGCGTCCCAACCTCTGCGCGTCCATCGCTTGGGGACCCTCGCGAAGCGTCATCCGGTTGGCGAGGACGCCCCCGCCGCCGTAGGCGATGGCGCGCTCCAGCCGCAAAACCCGCATCTGGTTGGGAATGAGATGGCGGACAGCGTCGGCCCTACCCAACGTGGCGGCCGCTATCGCCAACTTGGAGAGCACGTCCACCGGTGTACCAGCGTCGATCCCGTCGGGATAATACGCGGAGAACGTGGCGTTGGCCGTCTTCAACGCATCCGGGTCCTCCGATTCTAGGTTGCAGAGATCGAAAAACCACATGGGCAGGCTGTTGGGGTCGGGGAGAAAGGCGGAGTCCGCCCGCACGGCCGGAGAGAGTCCCCTCACCCAAACTCTCGGCCCGGTGTAGTCCGGAGGCCGGAGAGAGTCCGGGTCGTCGCTGACCGGCAGAGGCGCCAGATGATTGAGGAGCTCCCGCCAGAGGGACCTCGTTTCGGCGTCCTTCTCCAGGGTCTCGGAGGCCCGGATCGCCGCGGCCAGCACGCCACGCATCGCGGATATGTCCTCGTCGGTGTTCCGCGCCCCCCACACCGACTCGTTGCTGTTGACGTGATGGATGTGGTACCGGCCGTCCGCACCCCTCCTCAGATTGGGAAATGTGCGGTAGAACTCGGCCGCACCCCTCAGCATCGGGTACGCCCGGTCGCGGAGCCATTCCTCGTCCAGCGTGTATTCGTACCGTCGCCAGTACAGGTAGGCCACCTTGGCCGTGGTTCCGAAGATGTGGGTCACGTGTCCGTAAGGGCCGAATCCGCGCTCCTCGGCCACCCAGCGACCCTCCACCCAGCTTCCGCCTCCCAGCCAGTTCCAGCGGCTCGAGTGGGGATGGTTGCGGGTTGCGAACCGCAGGAAAGCGGCCGAACGCAGTTCCCAGGGCCGGCGCAGGAGATAGAGCTCGCGCATTTCCTCGGCGATCTCCTCGGCCAGAGGGGCCAGCCCGTCGAACCAGACCGTCTCGGGAATGAAGATGCCTTCGCTTCCCCACTGCTGCCGCGCCGCCAGGGCGGAGGCTTCGTACATTCCCGAGTACATGTCGAACGCCGGGTCCGTCAGCTCCATGCGGCCGGAGGCGGGGAGCGCTTCGTAGTAGCAGCTCAGATTGGCGAACCAGTGCTGGGCGCCCCAGGCCCGCAGGTCGCCGCCGGTGTTCCAGAGCATGCCGTTGAACTTCGGCGGGAATCGACCGCGCGAGGTCGAGGCCATTAGATACAGGAAGTAATGATAGTTTTCCTCAATATAATCAGCGACTCCATCGGCGCTGCTTAGTTCCACGAATCCCCGGGCCCAGAAATCGCGCCGCCACTCACGGTTGTCGGCGGCCAGTTCGTCGAAGGCGAGGGAGGCGGCGGCGTCCAGATTCCGCTTGGCGGCTTCGACCAGGTCCTCGGCGGGGTCGAAGGCCGCGGCGCTTGCGATCAGAACCGTGAAGGCTCCAGTCCCCGAGGAGGCGGCCAGGCTCACCTCGGTCTCATGGTTGATTCGCGGACGGACATCCCGCCCCAGCACACGGATGCCCAGCACCGCTCCGTTGTAGTAGTCTCCCTCGCGGAACTCTTGGGTTAATAAGATTGTGTCGTCGTCGACGATGAGCCGGGAGGCCGCCGTGTGGTTTCCGGTCCGGACCATCACGATGTTGTTCTTGACAAGGTCCTCGAGCTGGCCGCCGAGATAGGGGGAGGCGTGCCGCAGCATCCGGAGGTTGACCCGGATCGGCTGGGGCTCGGATCTTCGGTCCTCGACTTGGAAGGCCATGACGTCGCGCCGATGCCAAGCCAGGGCCCCGACGCGGACCCCGCTTCCCTCCAGCGTTGCCGAACCGTCGTAGACCGAAAGGCGCTTGAAGAACTTCTCGGGGGTAAAGACCTCCTCACCGGTCGGACCGAAATCGACGTCCACGAATCCCGCGCCGCAGCAGTAGTCGCTGTGCCGTTCGAAGAAACTGCGGCTGCCGCTGTTCATGGGATAGATGTCGACGCGATTGACCTGAAGCCTCAGAGCGGTGGGCGAGGTCCACAGGAGGCTGCCCATGCGTCCGTTTCCCAGCGGCAATCCCTCTTCGCTGCGCTCGACGGGCCTGCGGTATTCGAGATCGGCCCGCGAGACCCGCCGCCGATGATCGACCTCCGGCGAGAAGACCGAGGCCGAGGGACCGGTAGCCGCATCGACGGTCGGCGCCGGCCGGAAAACGTCGGCCGAGAAAGCAATGATCAGAAGTAAGGCGAGACAAGGCGCCTTGTGTCGCATGATCACCCCCCAAACAAACTTTACCGATTACTTTTCCGGTCCTTTATAGCGGCCGACGGCCCGCTGCGCCAGAAAAATGCGAAGATGAGATCTCGTCTTCCGGACACGGCTTTGACCCTCCTACTTGCCGTCGGCGTGAACCCCGTCGTGGCAGACGGTGCACAGCGTGACGAGGTTTGCCGCTATGTTTGGACCCCCTTCGACGTGCGGCTGGTGGTGGTGAATTTCCAAATGTCTGGGGTCGGAAGGATTCCACTCGTCGTGGCTCCACCCGCACCCGCGGCAGCGGTGTCCATCCCGGCGAAAGACCTCCCGGCGGATCGCGTCCGGGATCCGCCGGTCGTGGGCCGGACTCTGCCGATCGGACTCGAGCACATAGACGCCGACGGGAAGATCGGGACGCCCGGTTGTCCTGGTGGCGATCGGCCAACCCAGTTCCGTCCTCAATTCGCGGGTTCTCCGCGCCCATTCGGAACGGTTGTTCGCGACGTAGCGCAATTCTTCGCCCGATACGGCGGTCCCACGATTTTGACGCAGGAATGCGAGGATCTTGTCACGGGCGCTTCCACGACCCCGTCGGATACGGTTCGCGGCGCTCCATCGTTGAGCCGCATCGCGATCCGGTTCGCAGCCCAGCAACACGTACTCCTCCGGCCGCATGTTCGCGAACTCGGGCTGTTCCTCGGGCACGTCTCCCTGGGCCAACATCTCCCGGAACGTGACCCCGCTGACGATTGGCCACCCGAACTCCACCCGCAACTCACGGAGGCGCCGGGGCCAATCCTGGATTCCCGACATGACGAGCAACTCGTCGCCGTGGACCACGGTCAAAGGATACTTGCGGAAGTAACTCAGGATCCGATCACGCGCAGCTTCACCGGCCTCATTCGGTGCGAGCGAGCGGCCCAGATCCCGCAACAAGTGGAACGCCGGGACAAGGGCCAAAACTTTTGCTCGCAGGTCCTCAGATCGCAACTCTTCGGCAAACGCCGAGAGCGACTCCACAATCCTCTTGCGGAATTCTTCGGGATCACCCGCCCTCGGCCGTCGAACCATTCGTCTCCGACTCCGCGCCTGTCCATGGGAACAACGTTCAGGCGTAAACGGCCACCGCGCGTTCCGAACACAGCTCGCCCACCCAGCAGTCGCGGATAGACCGGGCGACGGCGGAAGCCAACAGCGAAGGCACGGCGTTTCCGATCTGCCGGGCGATCTCGATCTTCGTCCCCAGAAAGAGGAAGTCGTCCGGGAATGACTGTAGACGGGCCGCCTCGCGGTGCGTGATGGGCCGATGCTGCTCCGGATGCAGGTAGCGCCCCTTCTCCGGCTTGAAGAACTCGGTGCGAATCGTAAAGGCCGGTCGATCCCACCAGAGGCGACCGAACAGATCGGTCCCTCCGGTCCTCTTCCGGATCCAACATCCCGGCGTTAGTTCCGGCGCTCGCGCCTGCAGATCGAACCGGTTCATCCCCTCTTCGGGGACGGCGCGATAGCGCGCCAGACTCTTCTCGGTCGGGTTGCGGCCGAAATGAAGATCCAAGGGCGGCCGGCCCGATCGGATTTCCGTCCCTTCGGGCGGGGGCAGATCCGCAATTGCGTCTCGAACCGTCGGCCACGGTCGCGGGCCGGGCGCGTTGCCTTTGAGGTCCCGACAAAGAAACGATCCGGGGTCCTTCGACGGATCCAAGTGCGTCCGGGGCGGGGGGAAGTGACGGGCGGGGTCGGCGAAAGAACAGCCGACGATGAACGCCCGAACACGGGTCTGAGGCACACCGTAGTCGGCCGCGCACAATCTCGCGGCGGCGGTCCGAAAACCCAACCTCTCGGCGGCCTCGACGATGGCGTCGTGTTCCGGCGTCCCGAGAAGCTGAGGCACGTTCTCCATGACGAACATCCGGGCCCCCGAGCGGCGCACCACGTCCAGAAAAGGCCGCCACAGCCGCCGTCGCTCGTCTCCCTCCCGCTTCTTGTTGAGCAAGCTGAAGCCTTGGCACGGAGGACCGCCGATGACGACATCGGCCGGAGGAACGACAACCGCCGGATCGGCGAGGAGTTCTTCGATGTCGCCCTCCACGGTGTGGGCCTCGCCGAAGTTTGCGCGGTACGTGGCGAGAGCCGAGGTGTTGAAATCGTTGGCCCAAACGGGGCGGAACGCTCCCGTCTCCGCGAACCCCAAGGTCATTCCCCCGGCTCCGCAGAAAAGATCGATCGATTTCAGCGGCTCACTCACTCCTGGAAAGACCGACATGATACCGCTGAAGTCTATCGAAGATCGCTGACAGCCAAGGGCGAGTCGGCGCGGCGGGGGCCAGTCCCACTCCCACGCGTGGCTGCGGTAGCCCCGAGGCCGTGCGATGTCTTCGAGCGCTTCTCGTTCCGCAGCGCTCAGAACCAACGGGTCCTTCAGACTGGCAAAGCCAATGCCAACCGGTCTCTGTTCCGACAGCGATTCAGAAAAGAGGCATGGGGCGGCTTTGAGGTTTCCCGCTTTTCGAGGCTCCTTGTTACGTAGAGGGCAAGAACCAAATATCGGTCCCCGGTGGAGACTCTCGATCGGGGATATTGCCCTATTGGCCAGCGTGATGACGGGAAGACTCAGATTAGTGATGGTTCCGGACAGAATCAGGGACCCGGTTCCCGAAGGATATCGGGAGAAGCGGGCGGCTCAGTTTCTGGGTGTCGGGAGCCATCTCTTTCGGCGGCTCGTCCGAGACGGCCGGATCGTTCCCCGGCTGCTGGGTAAGACCCGGATCTACCTTCGGGAAGATCTCGATCGGTTCCTTCGCAGCTTGCCGGTTGATCGGGAAGCGCTTAAGATGCCTCACCAAGACCCGGCTAGACTCCAGCGAAAGGAGGACTACCGTGGGCATCAAGGAACTCCCCAACGGGTCTTGGGAGGTCAGCATCTACCTGCCCGGTAATCGTCGAGACAGAAATCGAAGATGGAGACGCCGCTATCCCACCGAGGATACGGCGGAGCCACCGACCTCAAGGTGAAGGGCGCCAAGCTCGAAGGACGCGTCAAGGAAGTGCTGGCGGAACTGAACAGAAATCAGGCTTCGACCTCGCTCATCAAGGACCTGGCCGACCTGTATCTCGAACAGTACGTCGCCGTGCAGAATCGACATCCGAAGAGCAAGGAGAACCGCGTCAAGCTGGTCGTCCAGGAACTGGGCCACATCCCCGTGTCGGAACTGACCGTGTTCGACGTGACCTCGTACATGTCGCGAAAGAAGCGGACCGGCACCGGCAACGCGACCGTCAACCGGGATGTTTCGGCACTCAAGCACATGCTGGGATGGGCTCTCGACCAGGGCCTGATCGCCTCCAATCCGATCCGGCAGCTGAAGAAACTCCGCGAGGAGCGAAAACTGGCGATTTCGGACGACCGCATCCCGATTCTGGAAGGGGCCATCCAGGCGACGCTTTCCCATCTTCGGCCGGAGTGCGAGCCGGTATTCCGTTTCATCTACGAGACCGGGTGCCGCAGGGAAGAGGCTCTCTCTTTGAAGCACTCACAAGCGTTTCTCCCCGAGAAGCTCGTGGTGCTTCCGAAGACGAAGGCCGGACAGCTCCGCTACATCGCCCTGACCCAGGCGGCCGCATGAGCGGCCGCAGGACACAAACAGGAAAAGGGGTCATGGGACCCGAATCGGTAGGCGGGCTAAGTCATTGAAAAAAATGGCGCGCCCGGAGTGATTCGAACACTCGACCTACGGATTCGAAGTCCGGCGCTCTATCCAGCTGAGCTACGGGCGCACGGATATGATTCTAAGACATTTTGGGCGGCATCATCAAAGTCTCCGGCGGGCGCTGTGGGAGGCTCTCATGAGACCTTACCTTCTCGTGCTCTATCAAATGGTCGCATAGCCTCCCGCTCGCGACAGCCCAGGAATCGCCGATGATCGTCCCGGATGCCCTCATCCTCGAACTTGGGTCGGGCTCGGCCGGAAACCCGCCGGATGATAAACTGAGCGGAACCGATGCCGACCGACCTGCTGCTGGTCAACCCGTACTTCATCCGTGACGACCCCCTCACGAGGCGGGCGATGGATATCTATCCGCTCCTCGGTCACGGCTATCTGGCGGCCCAACTGGAACGGAACGGCCACCGCGTGGAGTTGCTGGACACCACCTTCGAGGAGAGGCGGGACTCCTATCTGGACGCATTGGATTCCATCAGACCCGGAGTAGTCGGCATATATGGCCACGTCATCTCCAGGGACCATGCCTTCGCCTTCGCCAAGGCTGCCAAGGATCGCGGCCTGTTCACTGTGGCTGGCGGCCCGGACGCCACCGGATACTACCGGGACTACCTGGACAACGGTTTCAACATCGTAGTCCGCAGCGAAGGTGAGGAGACGGCGACTGAGCTGATGCAATGGCATAAGAGCGGCGGCGCTTCCGAGGATCTGCCCAAGATTGCGGGTATCGCCTATCGGGGTGAGGATGGCCGGCCGGTCCTGAACAACCTGCGCCCCTTCCTGGCGGACGTGGACTCACTGCCTTTCCCCCGTCGGGACCGGCACATCCACCGGCCCTTCACAGAGGCTTGGAGGAAGCAACACGGATACGTCTCGCTGCCCCTCTTCGGCGCCCGGGGTTGCCCCTACGATTGCGCTTTCTGCTATCGCCCGGTGTTCGGGCGAAACTACCGGAGACGCTCTCCAGAGAACATCGCGGCTGAGATCGAGCAATGCGTGGACGAGTTCGGCGCCACCCATTTCAGGTTTGTGGACGATACCTTTGTCGTACACAGGCCCTGGGTACGAGAGCTGTCGACCTTGATCCGCCGCCGCGGGCTAAAACTGTCTTTCGACGTGCTGGCGCGCACCAATCTGATCGATGACCAGACGGCCGGGGACCTCCGCGACATGGGCGTGCGGCGCATCTATTTCGGCATGGAATCGGGATCGGACGACGTCCTGAGGCGCATGAGCAAGCGACTTGCGGTTGCCGACGCCGTCAGGGCGGCGGAAGTGGTTCACCGGCACGGCATGGAGTTTCTTTCCTGGATCATGCTGGGCTACCCGGGAGAGGAAAAGGACGACATCTACCGAACGCGGGACATGGTGGTGAAGATCAAGCCGGATATCCTGAGCATCTCGGTGGCCTTTCCCATCCGCGGCACCGCCTTCCACGACGAGGTCCGGCACCGAATCTCGCGAAGACGGCCCCTGTGGAAGCGTACCGGTGAGAACCGAATGGTCTGGCATGGGCGATACCCTGATTTGTTCTACCAGTTCGCCCAAAGATGGCTATACAAAGAGGCGCGGCTTGCCAAAGGGGCCTACAAAGGAGCGGCCCGGTTCCCGCACACCGCGTTGAAGTGGGTGTACCGGGTCGGCATGGAGGCACTGAGCTTCGGGCACCGGCCCGGCCGCTGGAACCGCCGGAAAACCGAAGGTGTGCACGAGCCGAGTGCCGGGTTGGCGGGTGCCGAGAAACAGGGAGCGCCGGACAACCTGAGCAACCGTCTTCACGGGGGTAGACCATACGCCTGAAGTTCGTGGGGGGGGGAGGGTTGGAACGGGCCGCCTTCCTGGCCGTCTTCGCGTTGATCCTGGCGGCTCCGTTCGAGGCGGCCGCACCCCTGGTTCGGGCCTTCGGCCTGAGCTTCACGAACTTGGAATTGGTGGCGGTGGCGGCCTTGGTCCCGACGGCGCTGTGGCTGGGTATCACCCGAGACTGGCGGCGTTTGTGGACGCCCCTGACGTTGCCGGGAATTCTCCTCGTCTGCTGTCTGTTTCTCGCCTCGTTTCCGGCCGTTCATCCTCAGATCGCCTTTCGGTTCAGCGGTCGATTCCTGGCCGGATTTCTGATTTTTCTCGCGGTCTGTGCCGTGGCGACTCGCCTCCGCAGGGTGGATCTCCTCCTCCTCGCCGCCGCCTGCTCGGGGGGGCTGGTGAGCCTGCTGGCGGCGTTCGAGGCATGGGAGGTGTCCTTCGTCCCGGAGTTTCTGGAAGCTTTTCGAGGCCGTCCCTTCTTTGTCGGCGGCGAACTGCGCGCGACTTCCACACTGCTCTATCCGACTGTGGCCTCGATGTACCTCGAGATGAGCTACGCTCTGACCCTCGGGCTTTTCCTGGCCCGCGTGGAACAGCGCCGCCGGCCGGCGGCGGGTTTATTGTTCCTTCTCCTGGGCCTGACGGCTTACGCCGTCATTCTCACCTTCTCCCGAGCCGGGCTCGTCAGCCTGGCACTCATTCCGTCGGTGGCGGCCGCCGTCTGGTTTTACCGGCGAGGATCGGCTCGGGGACTCAAAGCCTTGGGGGCCGTGGGCGCCTGTACCGGGCTGCTGGTGGGCCTGCACCTCGTCGGCGACCCTCAATTCCGGCTGCGCCTGACTGCCGACGATCCAACCCACTGGTATCGGGCTGAATACCTGGTTCCCGAGCAACTGGAGATGGAGGCAGGAAGGCTCCACTCCGTCACCTTAACGGTGACCAATCGGGGCCCGGCGGCCTGGAATCCCGCCGGCCGGCATCCCTTTCGCCTCTCCTACCACTGGCTGGATTTCGAGACTGAGGAGGTCCTACTCCTCGACGGGTTGCGAACGGAGCTCCCCTCGCGCCTCCACTCGGGGGAAAGCGTGACGCTCACGGCCCGCGTTCAGGCGCCTCCCGTCCCCGGCCGCTACGTGCTCGCCTGGGACTTGCTCCAGGAGGGCCGCATGTGGTTCGCCGGCGAGGGCGTCCGCAGCGCGCGCAGTGTCGTGCGGGTCAGGGAGTCGGTCGACGCGCCCCCTCCTCCGATTGAGCTGAGTCCGGTGCCTCGCCCCAAGCGTCCGCCGACGTTGGAGCGAAGGCGTCTCTGGTCCCTGGCCCTGCGAATGACCGCCGAGAGTCCCTGGCTGGGTGTGGGCCCCGACAACTTCCGGATGCTCCACGGTCCCCAAGGCGGGTTCGAGGAGTGGCGCCGAACCGTCCACACCAACAACTCCTATCTGGAGTTCCTGGTGAGCGCCGGAATCCCGGGCGGCGTCTTGTTCCTCTGGCTGACGGTGCGGCTGCTGAGGGCGACCTGGAAGAGAGGCTCCGAGATCGTTCCCGCAGGACTGCCCTATTTCGCGGGCGTCGCCGGGGCGGTGGCCGCGATCCTGGTTCACGGCCTGGTGGATCACTTCTTTCCTTTCACCCCGACCTACGTGATGATCTGGGCCGTCTTCGCCCTCGCCTGTCGGGAGTGCAGAGAAAACGGCGGGAGAGGGAACGAAGCCCGTTATCGGACTCTTCGTGAGGCGTCGGCGGGCCGCTATCCACTACCAGGTACGGAAACTGTGGACGCCCCGCTCCGGCAGCCGGACGCTACGCCCATCGCGTTGATCGAGCGTCACGTACCAGCGGACTTTGGCCCATCGTGGGAAGGGGGGGAATCGGGCCGTCAGACGGGAGCCGTTCCTGAGGATCGGCGAGGGATGCCAGTGCCCGTGTCGACGAAAGTGGAGGAGCCCTCGCTGCAGATTTTCGCTGCCGCTGACTTCCAGGTCCAGTTCGTACAGAACCTGGCCGGCGAACCTGCGGCGGCGGGTGTGCCAACTCTGGGGATGCACAGCCGGGCGCATGCCGGGTGGGGCGATGCCTCCCGCGCCCTCTTCCCGGCGCCGAGCCAAGACATTCTGGGGGCGGCCGGACATCGGTTGGATCCCATTGCCGAGAGGACCGCGGAAAGTCGGCCACCCGCTGCTCCGACTCGCGGTCGGGACAATGGACACCCGCCCGTCGAAGGTGCAGGCGATCAGCTCCAGAAGACCGTCGCCGTCGAGGTCGGCCGCGATCGGGCTGGAGACGATACAGGCTCCCAACCGACGGGGAAAACCGGCCAAAGATTCCCCCTGTGGAGTGATCGCGTGGAGAAACCCCGCATAATCACAAGCGACGATCTCGTCCCGCCCGTCTCCGTCCACGTCCGCCAGAATGGGAGAGGCCCAGAAGGGGGCGCCGGTGTCGACGGGAAAGCCCGGAAACCGCGATCCGTCCCGCCTGAAGGCGTAGAGGCGATCCGCCGCCGCGAGAATCGCCGGCTCCCCCTCGCCGCTCAGATCGCCGACGGCGGCCGTGGCGATGGCCATGCCGCCCAGCGGCAGCGGAAATGGGGGCAGGGGCTCACCCGCCATCGTCCGAACGTGCAGCCGATCGTTGAGCACCACCACCTCCGGGTTGCCGTCCCCGTCGAGATCGCAGACCACCGGCGAGGACCAGATCAGGTGTCCGGTGTCCACGCGCCAGCGGCTGCGCCGGGGATCCTCACCGTCCAGACAGTAAAGACCCCCATCCCAGGAACCAAAGACGAGATCGTGGCCCCCTTCAGGACGAGGCAATAGGGCGGGCGTACTGGAGACGAATCCTCCCGTGGCGAAGCGGGTAATTGGTCTGGGTCCGGTGCTCTTCGACGAAGCCAGCGACACGACATACAACCCGCCGTCGTCCGAACCGAAGATGACCGCCGGGTGTTCCCGTTGGTTCAGATCGGCGACCAGAGGGGTGGTAAAGACATCGCCCCCGGTAGCGATCGGAAAGCCGGGCAGATGCTCTCCCCGGGCGTCGACGGCATACAGACGATCATCGTCCGAGCCGAACAGCAGGAGGGCCCCCATCCCGGCCCGCCGCACCAGGACGGGCGTGGACGCGCTGGGTGCGGCTATCCGCTTGGGGTATCCCGGGACGGGCGTGGGTCCCGGCAAGCGCCAGCAGTAGAGACGGTCGGCGATCACCACCAACTCCGGGATCCCGTCGTCATCTATGTCCGCCACCAGGGGACTCGCCGTGATCGGCGCGCTCACGCGAAGGTGTATGGCGTCCTTCACCTGGCGTCCCTTCTCTTGAAGACGATCACCGTCTGGTCTCCAAAGAGCCGGAAGGGAAACCGGTGCGCCAGCGCCCTCTCGACGGGCAGAAGCAGGCGTGAGAGCGGGCGTGGGACCCTACCCTCACACCCGGCGTAATAGGGTGGAAGAAACACGGGGAGTCCCGCGCAACTCAGGGGACGGAAGTAAGGAGAGGCCGCCCGGACTACTTGCCGATACGAAAGTGGGCCCGCGCGGGCGGGATAAGAGGTGCCGTGGAGGGAGACGGGGAAGTTCGCCTTCCAGCGTCGCCGCAGGAAGTTCGTCCGGCGCAAGGCGAAGAGGACGACGTCGCCAAGATACCAGCGGTTGCCGAAGGAGGTCACGAAATGGGCGCCCGGCCTGAGGACGCGTCCCAGCTTTCGGAAGAAGGCGGGAAGGTCCGGAAGGCAGTTGATCACTCCGAAGCTGGCGTAGGCCCCTTCGAACTCCGTCCTCAAGCTGTCCACCTCCTCGGCCGGCAACTGCACGATCCAGGCGCGCGGACCCAGTTTGCCGCGCGCCGCCTCGAGCATCTTCCAGGAGTTGTCGGTCAGCAGCACGACGCAGCCGTGGGCCCGCATCGCGCTCGCCTCGGTCCCGGTCCCGCCGCCGATCTCCAGCAGTCGCTGCCCGGGGGAGAAGGTTCGGCGAAGGACATCCAGATTGGCCCGGCGCGCATGGGATTCCAAGGGGGTCGTGCACGTGTCATAGGTTGGCGCGTAGAGGTCCCAGAAGCGCCGGTGGTTTTCCTGTTGATTCTGGTGGTTCGCAGAAACCCCGGCCATGCATTGTCTCCGAAGGGGCTACCGGGCCGTCGACGTGTGATTGGCGTCGCCCGCACCGATGCTACCACACGGCTCAAACCACGCGGACGGCAGTCGACGGTCGAGCAGTCGTTCCAGCTCGCGGAGGTCCTCAACACACCCGGCCAGCAGCCGCCGCCGAATCTCCGGCGTCAATGGCTGCGGCTTCCGATAGGCCCACCGCCGTGCGTGGTTGTAGAACAGCTCTCGGTAGCGACCGGGGACGATCCCGCACAGGCGGCGCAAAAGGGAACTGGATCGGGCCAAATCGTGAAGCCGGGCCCGCGCGGTGCCGCGGGGGATCAGAGAGGGGTTCGGATTACTTCCGATGTTGCCCGGCCGCCATCCGGGATCCACGCCCAGGAACTGGAAGATTTCGGCCACTGTGGCCTCCGGCCGTGCGATCAGGTCGTCGAACAGGTAGATTCGCACTTGGGTGAAGTTCCGCAGAAACCTGGCTACGGGTTGGCTGTAGTGACTGAAGCCCAGATAATCGAACCAGAATGGCAGGCCCCGCCGCTGCCGGTCCGTCCACCGGCCGATCGCCGCCGGGAAAGGCAGCGTTTCCAGACCCGTCCTTAGATTTACCGCATAGTGCGAATAGGCGCGCTCCACGGGGTCCCGGAGGAGGATGATAATCCTCAACTTCTCCCAGAGTGGATGCAGCCGCCGAATGTTGTCGATCGTCTCGTCCACACAGCCCCCATACAGATAGCTGACCGACTTCTCGCCGACGACGCGTCGTGTCCCCGTTTCGGCGGTTTCCTTAGATGTGCCCGTTCGAAAGGCGTCCAGATAGGAATCCAGGTCGCGGAACCGGGGTTGCCGCATCGCTGGGGGGCGGTGCTGGTGCCGTCCGAGCATCGAGTAGAAGTTGAGCTCATGCTCCGGCATGTGGATCTGGGGATGAGTGCGCAGCCAGGAGCAGAGAGCGGTGGTGCCGCTCTTGGCGGCGCCGGGGATAATGAAATCCGGAAAGGGCATCTCCCGCGCTCGGTGGTCGGCCGTCGAGGCGATCCTCATGCGCCGCTGTTCTCGGAAAAGGTTTGTATCAAGGACGAATAGAGTTTCGCCGCAATTTTATCCGAATACGGGCGAATAAGGTCGTGCGATCATCGGGGGAGACGAGGTTCTACGAGGTTGGCGACCGCCTTCCGGCTCGCAGGAAGTGGACCACCCCGACGAGCGCGGCAAAGGCGGCGATCGCGACGATGCCGCTCCACTGCGCCCGGGACCACACGCTCCACAAACTCCCCAATCCGGCCAGCGCCACCGCGACAGTCATCAGCAGGTTCCAGGCCAGCCGCGCCCCGCCGCGCGGCATATGCTCGCCCAACAGGCTCCGGGTGTTCATCATCACCATGAAGGTCAGATAGGCGATGGGCAACAACATCATCCCCAGCACCGAGACCGGCACCACCAGGTAGAAGGAGGCCTGACGCCAGAAGAAGGGACCCAGCATCGCGCCGATGCAGGGCAGCATTGCACCCAGCCGGAAGATCCAACGGTTGCCGGGCCGGCCCAGCATCTCGCACACCACGAAGCCGTTGATGATCATGATGACGATGGCGGTGGAAAGCCCCATGCCCAGGACACCCAGGCCGAAGATGAACTGGGCGAACCGTTCGCCGATCAGCGGCGAAAGGGAGTGCGCCAGGTCGAAGGCGTCGCGACGCACCAGCATGGCGGCCATCCGCCT
>CAYRCA010000045.1:0-6535 GCA_964422565.1 uncultured Acidobacteriota bacterium
TAGAAAGGGTGAAGACCGTGCTAAACCATGCGGCGAGGAAGACAGGCGCCGCGGACGCCCCCGCAATCAACGCGGCTTCAGAATCGCAGTGCGGACAGGTGGCGGTAGCTGTTGCGAATGCTCTCGATCGGCGACTCCGGCCGGTCGTGTTCGACAATGTAGTGTGTCAACCCGGCCTGCTCGGAACGGGCGAATATGGCTGCGAAGTCGATCACGCCGGCCCCAACGTCGAGCATGTTGCCTTCTTCGTCCATGTCCTTGACGTGACAGAGAGCAAAACGGCCCGGGAATCGTTCGAAATAGGCCAGCGGATCGTACCCTCCCCTCCGGATCCAGAAGAGATCGAGTTCCATTGTCACCAACGAGGGTTCGGTGGACTCGAGAAGGACGTCGTAGGGAATCCGTCCGTCGATCGGCTCGAACTCGAAGGCGTGATTGTGGTAGGCGAACCCCAGGCCGGCCTCGCGGCACCGTTCCCCCAGACGGTTGAAGAGATCCGCCACCTCGCGGTAGAAATCCAGCCGTGATCGCTCGGGCTGGGGCAGGCTGGGGACCACCAGATACCGGTGGCCGACCTCGCGGGCCACCGCGATCGTTCCGTCCAGATCGTCTCGAACCTGATTCAGCGACACATGAGTGGCTGGCGCTTCCAGGCCAAGATCCGAGAGAAGGGATCGGATTTCTCCGGGGGCCCGGTCGTAGTAGCCTGCGAACTCGACTTCCTTGTAGCCTACGTCGGCGACGCTTCTGAGCGTACCCTCGAAGTCTTCCCGCATGACGGACCGCAGCGTGTAAAGCTGTACCCCGATCTTCTCGATCGAGCGGGTAGCGGCAAGGAGCCGCGCGGATCGACCCGCACCCAGTAGCCAAGCCCCCCCCGCAACCTGAAGCGAAGTCCGGAGAAAGTTCCTGCGGTCCATGACAATCCCCCTGCCGAGAAATGAGTCTTGAAAAACCCGGACAATCCAGAATCCTCCGTATTCTAAACATGACCCGCTCCCGGGCGCAATGCCGCTATAAATAAGCCGCTATAATAAGGCGGAGCAAGATGAGGAAGGGAACTGTACTGGGACTGCTCGTAGCGCTTTTCGGGGTGGCTCACGGCGTCCGGTCGGCGGAGACGGAACCGGAGCTGGACCGAAAGATCGGTCGCATGATCATGGTCGGCTTCCGGGGGTTCGAGGTGGGTCCATCGAACCCCATCATGGCGGATATCCGGACGGGGAGGATCGGGGGCGTCGTCCTCTTCGACTACGATGTCCCCCTTCGCAAGGCCGAGCGAAACATACGGTCCGAGGCTCAACTCGGGAGACTGATTGCCGATCTCCAGGCTGCCGCCGACGAGCCCCTTTTGATCGCCATCGATCAGGAGGGAGGCAGGGTCAATCGTCTGAAGGCGGAATACGGTTTCCCGCCGACGGTGTCGGCCGAAGTGTTGGGGTCGGGCGGCGATGTCGCCGCCACACGGGAGCAGGCTCGACAAACCGCGAAGACTCTGTCCCGACTCGGAGTCAACCTCAACTTCGCGCCGGTGGTGGACCTTCGCCTCAACCCCGCCAATCCGGTCATAGCGCGATTGGAGAGGAGCTTCTCGGCCGACCCGGATGTGGTTGTGCGTCATGCGTCGGCCTGGCTCGAAGCCCACCGCGAGGTGGGGATCGTATCCACAATCAAGCACTTCCCCGGCCACGGCAGCTCGAGGGAGGACTCACATCTCGGGTTTGTGGACGTCACCGACACCTGGTCCCCGGAGGAACTGGTGCCTTACGAAAGGCTGATTGCGTCCGGCTTGTGCGATGCCGTGATGACGGCGCATATCTTTAATTCGGAGATCGATCCGCAGTTTCCGGCGACCCTTTCATCGAGCACGATCAACGGGATTCTGCGCGACCGCCTCGGATTCGACGGGGTGGTGATCGCCGACGACCTGCAGATGAAGGCTGTTTCCGACCGGTACGGGCTGGAGACGACGATTGAAGCCGGACTGAGCGCCGGTCTCGACATCCTTCTGTTCGCCAACAATTCGGTCTACGACCCCGAGATCGCGGTTAAGTCCGTCGAGATCATCCGCCGGTTGGTGCGGCAGGGAAGGGTCAGCGAACGGCGAATCGACGAGTCCAATCGACGAATTCTCAGCCTCAAGGATCGCTATCTCCGGTAGGACCATAGAGACGTGACTCCCAACACGATCGTATCGACCGACCTTCTTGAGAAACATCTGGACGACCCCGGCTGGATTGTGTTCGACTGCCGCTTTTCTTTGGACGACACGGAGCGGGGACTGCGCGACTACCGGCAATCCCATATACCGGGGGCGCTCTACCTCCACTTGAATCGAGACTTGTCGGGAGTTGTGGTTCCGGGCAGGACGGGACGTCACCCGCTGCCGGATCCCGGGGTCTTCACCAGTCGACTGGCCGGGGCGGGACTTTCGGGCGGCATGCGGGCGGTCGCCTACGACGATGCCTCCGGCGCGATCGCGGCCCGCCTATGGTGGATGCTGAAGTGGGTGGGTCACGATTCCGCGGCGATTCTGGACGGGGGTTGGCTGAAGTGGCTCAAGGAAGGTCGTCCCGTTGAGGCGGAAGTGAGGCATCGCCCCCCGGGCCAATTCGAGGCGCGGCGCCGCCCCGATCTGGAGCTCACCACGGCGGAGGTTCGAGAGGCGCTGGGCCAGTCGGACTTTCGACTGCTGGATGCCCGAACCGGCGAACGCTATCGGGGCGAGGTGGAGCCGATCGATCCGGTGGCCGGCCATATCCGGGGCGCGCTCTCGGCCCCCTTCGAGGAGAATCTCGAGGCCGACGGGACCCTTCGATCCCCGGAGGCACTGCGGGCTCGGTACCTCAATCTGCTGGGTGGCGTCCCCCCTCATCGGGCGGGGGTCTACTGCGGGTCGGGGGTGACTGCGGCGCACAACATCCTGGCCTGTGAGATCGGTGGCTTGGCGCCGCCGCGCCTCTACGCCGGTTCCTGGAGTGAATGGATCACCGACCCGCGAAACCCGGTCGCCACCGAAAGTCCTCGATGATCCCTCCGATCTTCGGCGGCCCTCCGGATCTTTGATTCCCTTGCGCAACTTGGAGGTCCCTGGCGTTGGCGGCCACCCCTACTTGAGCGGCGCCGGAATCGTGCCGTTGCGCCGTTTCCGCCCCAGGGCGGCGGCCGCCGACCCCGCCACCACCATGCAGGCGCCGACTACGCTCAGCGTGTTGATCCGTTCGGTTTCGACAAGACCGGGAAACCACCGCGCGCAGAGTCCGATGGAGAGCAGGGTGATCAGCGGTGTAATCGCCAGCACCGAGCTGACCCGGGAAGCCTCCCAGTGGACCAGGGCCTCGGCGAAGGCTCCGTAGGCGATCACGGTGTTCACGCAGCAGAAAATCAGCAGTCCCCACTCCAGGCGCGACAGTCCCCGGATTTGACCCACCTCGACCGTGGGGAGGATGAAAATCACCGCTGCGGCGTAGATGAGGAGCAGAATCTGTGCCGAGTCGAGGGAGCGAAGCAACTGTTTTTGGGCCAGAGCGTAGGCCGCCCAGACGAGGGCGGCGACCACGGTGATGGTCACGCCGGCATGGTAGCGTCCCCCGGCGTTCATCAGTTCGTCCAACCGGTTATTGAAGAAGAGCGCCAGACCGGCAACGAGGACCAGCAGCCCGAACCATTGGGTCGGCCGGAAGGACTCCCGAAAGAAGACCAGGCCTCCGAGGAGGAGGAACACCGGCGCCAACTGGATGACCATCTGGGAGGTGGCCGGGGTCACGTAGCGAAGACCGAACAGGTACAGCAGGTAGTTCCCCGTCAAACCCAGGACGGCAACTGAGAAAAGGCCCCACCGGCGCCCGTCGAGAGCCTCCAGGGACGGAAGCCTCCGGCGGTGGGCGAGGAACCCGCCCAGCAGCAGCGCCGCCGCCAGAAATCGGTACCAGGTCAGGGTGTAGGGATCGATCCGGTCGAGGAGCGCCTTGAGGGCAATGGGCAGCACCCCCCACATGACGGCCGTCAGTATGGCCAGCAGGAGTCCAAGTTTCCAGCGTCCCGTCGTATACACCATGAGCCCTGATGTTTTCGGATCGGAGGCAGGTGAAAAAAGGGGCAGCGTATCGGATCCTCGGGGATCGGCGCAAGTTTGGCCGGACCAAGCGGGCAAAGCGCCAGCGCCCGAAGTGCTCTCCGGAGTTCCGCACCCGCGGCACTCAATCCTTCAGCGAGGCCATCTTCCGCGACAGAACTTTCTCGATGGCGGGCAGGGCTCTCTCCGCCGCCTCGACGCCCCGGTCGATCAAATCCTGGGCGCGGTAGTACTCGATCCAGGTGAAGTCGGAAAGGTCGGGGTTGATCAGCACGTCGGCGTTGATCGCTTTGAAGTTGCCCAGCTCGTACTGCAGGATCTGCATCGAGTTCATCACGATGTCGAACATATTGGGAAGATCTTGGTTGCTTCCCAGGTAGGAAAGGGGATTGAGCCGATTCAGACGCTTGTAGGTCCGGTTCATCACGGTAGTCACGCCCCTGCGCATCGGTGGAACGACATTGACGGCGACCGAAAGATCGGCGCCCATTTCCTGTACGGTTTCCGCCGGAACCGGATCGGACACGCCCCCGTCTACCAGGGCTCGCCCGTCCGCGCTGAGGGGAGAGAACACCATGGGAACCGAGGCGCTGGCCCGGTATGCCAGGTCCAACCGTCCGGAGCCGATCGCGATGCGCTCTCCGCTTTCGATGTCTGTCGCAATTGCCCGACACGGGTAGACAAGATCCTCGAAGGTCTCCTTCTCCTTGAGATAGGGGTTGAAGATCTCGATCACGCGGTTGCCCGCCAGGAATCCCGGGCCCAGGAGGGTGAAATCCATGGCCATGAAGAAATTCTTCCTCTGCCCGAGCTTTCGCGCGATGGCGATCATCTCATCCACCGGGATACCGGCCGCGAAGCCGACCCCGATGATCGAACCCTGGCTGCAGCCGGCGATGAGGTCGATGGGAATCCGGTTGTCCCGAAGGACCTTGAGGACCCCGAGGTGGGAGATCCCGAAGGCCGCTCCTCCGCCCAGCGCCAAACCGACGGTGGCTCCCAGCAGCTTGCGGGTCAGCCGGTGCAGGGGGACGCTGCCCGGCAAATGAGGGTTTTCACGGATGGTGGTCACTGCGTCCGCGGACGAGAGCATCGGCGAGGAGGGAATCACGAAGGGTTCGCAGTTCGAGATGGGGATCGCGACACTGGACGAATTGTAGAGATTGATGATCCGGTGGGAACGGGTCGAGGAGAGTTGGGGAGAGATGACACCCTCCGGACTGTCGGCGATTTCGAGCAAGACATCGGAGAACCGGTGGGCCGAGTCGACCAGTTCGGGGATCTCGCAGCCCAAATCCAGGAGGACGACGTTGAACAGTTCGTTGAGCTTTCCGACAAGATTTGAAGCGCGTTCGGCATAGAAGTCGGGACTCTGCGCGGGTCGGGCGCCGAGGGACAGGAAGGTGGGGTGCTTCGCGTCCGGCTCCAGGGTCCGCCTGAGCTCCGCCGGGATCTCCTCTAGATCGTCCCTCAGCAGATCGTCGATCAACTCGCGGGGAGCGTCGGTTCGCGGATAGACCTCGACGACGACTACGTCGAGCCCGGCCAGGTCCTTGAGCAGGCAGCCGACCGCCCGGCTGACCAGGGTCTTCCCCTTCAGGCCGGGTCGACCGGTCACGCTGATGACCAGGTTCTGGGTTTCCCCCGTATCGCCCCGGGTGACCGAGGCCAGCCGTTTACAGAGGACCCGGGCGAAGTACTCCAGGGCCTTCGGGTTTCTCAGGAAGAACCGGTCAAATGAGGCCTTGTCCAGCGACAGGGCGCGGGTTCGACGGGAGGCGATCACCGTGGCCGTTCTCTTGCCGCCCTGGAGAAGGGCCATCTCGCCGAAGAAATCCCGGGACGTCAAAGTTCCGGTACGCCGCAATTCCGGCTCGCCTCCCCAAACCTCGAGCTCCCCGCTGAGGATGACATAGAAGACATCGCCGGGCTCCCCCACGGCGCAGACGGTGTCGCCCTTCTGGAAGGTCTCCTCTACGAAATGGGTCTGGATTTCCCCGAGTTCGTCTTTGGTGAGAAAGCTGAAGATGGGGATCGTGGACAGAAAATCTTGCCATTCAGACATGAATGTTCCTTCAACAGCGCCGACGCCGGAAACGAGTGGCCTGAATAATAATCTCTTGCGGTGCGGAATTGCAATCAGCCCCTCTCCGCAATTACGCCGGCGGTCTCTCGGGATGCCGGAGGGACGGCTCGGCGGGGCGGCCGGCGGCACCCGGCGAAACGACCCGAGTGAGTAGACGGCTCCCGGAGACGGACGCCTTGACGCCACTTCCCGGCTGGATGCCTCCCGATCCTCGTCCGGCTGAAACGGGAGGCGAGGTCCTGCCGTCACTGGGAGTCTTCCACGACTCTGTCCGACGGGGCGCGCCCCACGTCGCCGACGCGAATCCAGCTCGGGCGGCCCGGAACGCGGCCCCTTGCGCTACAGCCTGGTGTGGCTCGATAATGACGGCCAAG
>CAYRCA010000045.1:6635-14367 GCA_964422565.1 uncultured Acidobacteriota bacterium
CCGGAACGCGGCCCCTTGCGCTACAGCCTGGTGTGGCTCGATAATGACGGCCAAGTCTTGGATTCCACGGCTTCCGAAATTTCCGACAACGGAAGGCATCGACAGGCGTCCGCTGAGCGGGTGACTGCGGCGCCGACCGCCAATCCGCGTTGGCGATGGGCAGTCGAATGACAAAGGATGCGGACAGGGAGACGCGCGCCGCGGTGGAAGCCGTCTACCGCGCCGAATCGCGCCGTGTTCTTGCCACTTTGATCCGCCTGCTCGGTGATTTCGAACGCGCCGAGGAAGCGTTGCAGGACGCTTTCGCCGCCGCCCTAGCGCAGTGGCCGCGCGAGGGCTTGCCCGACAACCCCCGCGCCTGGCTGGTGTCCACCGGCCGCTTCAGGGCCATCGACCGCCTGCGCCGTCGCTCCCGCCACGAGGCCCTGCTGACCGAGCTGCCGGTGGCACCACCGTCGACTGCGGTGGAGATCCTGGCCGACGAGGCGGTGGAGGACGATCGGCTGCGCTTGATCTTTACCTGCTGTCACCCCGTCCTGGATGCGGACACTCGGGTGGCGCTGACGCTGCGGGAGGTTTGCGGTCTGGCGACCGAGGAGGTGGCGCGCGCCTTCCTGGTCAAGCCGGCGACCGTGGCCCAGCGGATCGTCCGCGCCAAACGGAAAATCCGTGACGCCGGCATTCCCTACGAGGTGCCGGGCCGCGCCGAGTTGCCGAAGCGTCTGAATGCCGTGCTGCGCGTCACCTATCTCGTCTACAACGAAGGCTATTCCGCCTCGGCCGGGCCCGGCCTGTTGCGTACCGACCTGTCCGGGGAGGCGATTCGCCTCGGGCGCCTGCTTAACGATCTGCTGCCCCATCCGGAGGTGACCGGTCTGCTGGCCTTGATGCTCCTGCAGGAGTCCCGCCGCGCCGCAAGGACCACCCCCGAGGGAGACCTGGTAAGGCTGGACGATCAGGACCGCAGCCTCTGGGATCGGGAGCTGATCGACGAGGGTTCGGCGCTGGTCGCCCGCGCTCTGTCCTCCCGCCGCTTAGGGCCCTACGCGATTCAGGCCGTGATCGCGGCGATACACGCGACGGCGCCCACGCCGGAGGCGACCAATTGGGACGAGATCGTCGGTTTCTACGAGATACTGCTGCGCGTGGAGCCCTCTCCGGTGGTCGAGCTCAACCTTGCGGTTGCGGTCGCCATGCGCGACGGCGCCGAAGCCGGCTTGAAGCTCGTCGACGCCATCCTAAACCGCGGGGAACTCGTCGGGTACCACCTTGCCCACGCCGCCCGCGCCGACCTCTGCCGGCGCCTCGGGCGCGTGGACGAGGCGCGGGCGGCCTATAAACGAGCCCTCGAGCTTACCCGGCAGGCGCCGGAGCGGCGCTTTCTCCAGCGCCGTCTCGCCGAACTCGCCGCACCTTTTTCGAGTCCGATGTCGAAATAGTCGCGACTCGGACGACTAAGCTGTGAAACCTTCCCAATGCCGGCACCGGACCTGGCCGGACAACGGTGGAGAGCGATCCTGGAGGGCCCCGTGAAATATCTGTGTCTGATCTATTCCGACGAGAAAGTGCTGGAGGAAACACCCGCGGACTTGGTGCGGGCGGTCGGCAAGCGGTGTCTCGATCATATCGATGAGCTGAAGAAGAGCGGGCAGCTCATCACCTTCGAGCGTCTCGAATCCGTTCAGACGGCTACCACGGTGCGGACCCGTGACGGCAAGGTCACCGTTACCGACGGCCCGTTCGCCGAGGGGAAGGAACAGCTCGCAGGCTTTTACCTGATCGATGCCCGCGATTTGAACGAGGCTATCCGCATCGCCTCCCGTATCCCGCCGGGAGGCTTCGGTTGTGTTGAGGTGCGGCCGGTTATGACCGGACCGGAGAGCTGAAATTTTGAAGGAAGAGTAACCAGAAGGAGGACCACTTATGAGATTCATGATCATGGTTAAGGGCGACGAGAGAACCGAGACCGGGGCCATGCCCGAACCCGAAGCGATCGTCGAAATGGCGGAGTACCACGAAGCCCTGCAAGAGGCCGGGGTGTTGGTGGATGCCTCCGGACTGCAGCCCACCTCGAAGGGGTTTCGGATCCGATATTCCGGCGACATGCGCAGCGTCGTGGACGGGCCGTTCGCCGAGACCAAGGAACTCGTCGCCGGTTACACGATCATCCGGGTCAACTCGCGGGAAGAGGCGCTCGAGTGGGCCCTGCGTTTTCCCAATCCCGCCGGTCGAGGTAGCGAGTGTGAAATAGAGGTCCGCCGGATGTTCGACCTCGACGACTTCGAGCCGGGCGAAGGGGTCGAGCGGTTTCGCAAGATGGGTATCGGTGTCGGATAGCGCGCACGGACCAGGACGGGATTCAATCGCGCATCGGAATACTGAATCGATCGAAGCAAGACACATCGGAGGAGTAATTTATCATGATGATCGTCGGTCAAAAGATCACTCCGTTCCTGTGGTTCGATACCCAGAAAGCAAAAAGGGTTATGGACGCGATGCTTCAGATGAAGAAGATTGATATTGAAGGGTTAAGGAAAGCTTACGAGGCAAACTAACCAACGGCATGCCCCTCCACTAAAACAAAGGAGAAACAATCATGAAAGCACTAAGTCCCTACCTGAATTTCGGTGGAAACACCGAAGAAGCCTTCAACTTCTACAGATCCGTGTTCGGCGGTGAATTTGTCGGCGTGGTACGTTTCAAAGACTTCGCTGAGAACCCAATGGGTATTCCCGAGGCGGATCTGGACAAGATCGCGCACATCTGCCTGTCTCTCGGGAATGGCGCCGTTCTCATGGGGACGGATGTCGTCGAGTCCATGTGCAAGGATCTGAAGGTCGGAAACAACTTCTACCTCACCCTCGAACCCGAAAGCGCGGAAGAGGCGGAGAAGTTGTTCAGCGCGCTCTCGTCGGGCGGCGAGGTCGAGATGCCGCTCCAGAAGACCGAATGGGCCGAGAAGTACGGTCAATGCACCGACAAGTTCGGTGTCCAGTGGATGATCAACCATACCGGCGGCGTGCAATTCCCGGGCTGATCGTCGAAAGTGGAGTTCTTTTGGACTTTGCCCGCGGTACCGCCAGGTGACGCGGGGCGATCGCCAAAGCGGAGCGTCGACAGCGTTCTGGCTAAGGGTTTCGGTATGTCGGGCCGGGCCAATCGCCGGGCCCGACATGGCCCAACTCCGATGGTGTATCGAGGCACTTCGGCTCCATCCAGTTTGCTTTATCTGTCGGCTGCGCCCTTGCTTCGTCCCAAGGGCCAAACTTTCGAAGCGCGAGGCGGAGAGGTTTCGGCAAGAAGTCGAAAAAGCTGGTGCCGGAGGGGGGACTCGAACCCCCACGGGCGTAAAGCCCACTGCGCCCTGAACGCAGCGCGTCTGCCAATTCCGCCACTCCGGCGCGCTCTAGAATCAACCACTTAGCGGGACGATCCTGTCGTCCTCGGTGGCCGGCGTCATCCTCGTGGCACCACCTCCGATCGGGAGGACCCCCCCGCCTCGCCGCCCGGATCGCTGGTCGGTCGAGAAGAGGCGCGGCATCGGGTCATCCCGAAGTCGGCGTGGCCCGTCAACGCGGACACCGGGGCAAGTCTACACCACTCATGGCCGATTTGCGAAACGAAGTTGTGCGAGGAGCGTCGAGGGGAAAGGACACGCGCGTTCGGGACTCCGGTGGATTCGTCGCCTCCGGTTGACTCCTCGGCGTCCCCGATTCCCGCCCCGTCCCTCGTCCCGGCCATTCCGGGGATATCGTCCCGGATTTGGTTTCCCGGTTTCCCTCGTTCATCCATGGAGACTTGCGCGGGAATTCGGAGCGTGTCCCCTTTCGAGGGCCTCTTGACAATGTCTCCCCACTGGCGGTTCGATGGTGGATCATGAAAGGAGCGAGAGGATGCGAGTGGGCGGACGGTTTCTCGGACAGGGCGTTGCGCGCTGGTGTTGGGTGGGTTGTGTGGTCGCCGCGGTATTCGCCGTGGGGCCGCAAGCCGCGGCGGAGGACGATGGATTCGAACGGATTTTCGACGGCGAGGGGCTGGACGGGTGGAAGGGCGCCGAAGGGTTGTGGCGCGTGGAGAACGGCCACATTGTGGGAGAGACGACGGAAGCGGCGCCGATCGAGCGGAATACGTTCCTGATCTGGAAGGGTGGCGAGCCCGATGACTTCGAGTTGCGGTTCCGGTATCGGATCGACACGCCTTGGGCGAACTCCGGGGTGCAGGTTCGGTCGGTGGACGAGGGAGGCTTCGTGGTCAGCGGTCCGCAACCGGACATTGCCACGGTCGACTGGATCACGGGAATCCATTATGAGGAGCGGGGGCGGGGCATTCTGGCGCGGCGCGGCGAGCGCGCGCTGATCCGCCCGGACGGCGAGACGGAGACGGAACAGTTCGCCGACGCGGATGAATTGGGGGAGCACATCCGCGTGGATGACTGGAACCATTTCCAGGTGATCGCGCGGGGCGCCGGCATCCGGACGAGGATAAACGGCCATTTGATGCACGAAGTGACGGATCATTCTCCGCAGGCGCGACGGAGCGGGATTATCGCGTTTCAGTTGCACACCGGGCCGCCCATGCGGATCCGATTCGCGGATATCGAGCTGAGGAGGCTGGAGGAGGGGAAGACGGTCCGGGGCGAGTAGCGGCGCGGCGTGTGGCGACGTAAGTCTTGTCCTCGTCGCGTGAGGGGCTTCCGGAACGGCCCCGGGAGGGGGTTGCAAGCTCACCGGCCACGGCGAAACAATAGAGCTATGCGACTTTCGCACGAACGTGCCCACATCCGAAGTCCCGCCGTGAACGCCGTCCGATTGCTTTGCGTGCTGACTGCCGCGGCCCTGACGCTTGGGCTGTATACCGAATCGGCCGCCGGCCAGGCGAATTACGACGAAAGCAAGGTGCCCGAGTACACGCTGCCCGATCCGCTGGTGATGCTGGACGGGCGGCGGGTCGCCACCGCCGGGATGTGGCGCTCCGAACGGCGGCCGGAGGTGCTGCGGCTGTTCGAAGAACACGTGTACGGCAAACCGTTGGGGCCGCCTCCGGAGCTGCGGTTCGAGGTGTTCGACCAAGCGACTGATGCGCTGGACGGCAAGGCCACGCGCAGGCAGGTGCGGGCCCATTTCGCCGAGGGCGCCGACGCGCCGGCGATGGACATCCTGATCTACCTGCCCAACGGCGCCGCCGGGCCCGTGCCCCTATTCGTCGGTTTGAACTTTTTCGGCAATCACACAATTCACGCCGATCCGGCGATTCGTCTGTCCGACAAGTGGATGCGCCCTTCGGAACCGTTCGGCATTGTCGACAATCGGGCGACCGAGGCGTCGCGCGGAGTTCGCGCCGAGCGCTGGCCGGTCGAGCTGATCCTCGGCCGCGGCTACGGGCTGGCCACGATCTACTGCGGCGACCTTTCACCCGATACGGCGAGTCTGTTCGACCAAGGGGTGATCCGCCTCTTCTACGGGCCGGGTCAGACGGAGCCCGAACCCGACCGGGGGAAGACCATCGCTGCCTGGGCCTGGGGTCTCAGCCGCGCGATGGACTATTTCGAGACCGATCCGGCCATCGACCACAAGGGGGTCGCGGTGTTGGGGCATTCGCGGTTGGGGAAGACGTCGCTCTGGGCGGGCGCCCAAGACGAGCGATTCGCGCTGGTCATATCGAACAACTCGGGCTGCGGCGGCGCGGCGCTCAGCCGGCGGCGCTTTGGCGAGACCGTCCAGCGGATCAATACCGCGTTCCCCCACTGGTTTTGCGACAACTTCGCTCGTTACAACGATAACGAGGACGAGTTGCCGGTGGACCAGCACATGCTCGTTGCGCTCATGGCGCCGCGCCCCGTGTACGTGGCCAGCGCCGAAGAGGATCTCTGGGCGGATCCCCGGGGCGAATTCCTGGCGGCCCGGGGCGCCGGCGTCGTGTACCGACTGTTCGGGGCCGACGGCATGGCCGCCGACGAAATGCCGCCGCTGGAGCAACCCGTGATGAGCCGCGTCGGCTACCACATCCGTGCCGGAGGGCATGACGTCCTGGAGTACGACTGGCAACGGTTCCTGGACTTCGCCGATCGGCATCTAAGAGCCCCATGACCATCGAACAGATTCTCGACGAGTTCAGGTATTTCGACGGCGTGTACAGAAGGAAGGCCGTGGATGCCGCCGTTCGCCTTCGCGAGGAGATCACGCCTCATCTGATCCGAGTTCTGGAGGAGATGACGGAGGATCCGGTGGCGGTTGTGGAGGACGACGATCGTTACTCCCACATCTACGCCATGGTGTTGCTGGACCCATTTCCGGGAGACCCGGGCTCATGAAGCCCCCGCGCGGATCCATCGGTTGCCCAAGGACCTCCTGGACCCGCTTTTTGGGGACGGGATCACCGAAAATTTCGGTTCGGCGCTCTACGCCACGTCCAGCGGGCCCATGGATCGGGTCCGGGAGTTGATCGCCGCCGCCTCCGATCTGCGATCTGTCCCCCGGCGAATACATGACGCGGAGGACGCCTACTTCAGGGGTTTGGTTCACCCGGGGTACGTGCGGCTGGAAGACTTCCGCAGATCCGTGCGCGAAGGCCCGGAGGTCGCGCAGGCGCGGATTCGGCGGGAGGTGAGCGCCCGCCTGCTGGCGGACGTGCACGCGCATATGTCCTGGTCGGGATGATTGGGCGTTCAAGGGTTCTTGAAGGGGCTCAACGTTTGGAGGGCGGACTCCCGGGATCGCCCTCCTTCAGCACAACCGATCCCACTCTCGATATGAGATCGAAGTGACGGTCGTAGCTGAGGACGATGGCCCCCGCACGCGCGGCGACGGCCGCGATCCAGATGTCGTTGGTCGGAATCGGCGTGCCCCCCCGTTTTAGGTCGACCACGATTTCGGCGTAATGGCGACTCGCCTCGCCATCCACACTCAATTCCTCGACGACGGGGTTGGCCAGAAATTCGCCCAGCGCCTCTTCATTGCGGCCGCGGAATCGGCCGAGCAGGAAGCCCACCCGGAGCTCTCCCAGAACGACGGACGGCACGCCGATCCATTCCGCCCGATCGATCAGGTCGACCACTTGGGCGTCGCCGCGCTGGAACCGGCTGTAGGCGGTGGTGTCGAGGCAGTACCGGCTCACCTCCAAAGCTCCTCGTCGGTGTTCTCGAACACCGCTGTCGCCTCTTCGAACCGGCGGAACTCGTCTTCCGTCCATCGTCCCGCCAGGCGCGCGAGTCCGTTGCTGCGGGTGGTGCCCACCGAGAGCCGTTCGCTCAGGAGGTCGATGACGGCCTGGTTGAGGGACTTGCCGCGGCGGTATTTCTCCCTCCGTAGCGCTTTGTGAAGTTCCTCCGGAACGTTCCTGATCGTCAGATTCTTCAATTTCGGCTGTGCAGTCATTTACCAGCAGTCTATGACATCACATTAGCGACGTCAATTCCGTGAAGCTCGTGAAGTCTCCCTTCGCCGCGCGTTTGGCCTGCCGATTGGGCCGGGCCTCCGACGGCGAAGCGGGCCGACTTGGAATCACCCGCCGTCTGGATGCGGCAAAGCGCGATCTGGAGGACGCGCACTTTATCGCGCTTGCTTGCGGGTATCTCCGTGCGCCTTTCAGGATCGTAAAAAAGGGCCTGCTCCGAGGCGAACATCAGGGAAGACGGTAATCCTCGCCCTCTGAAGTGTAGCTCGGAAACGGGCTCGACCACCGGCGGCGGTACTTCCCGCACTTCCCGCACCCCGCCCTTGTAGAGGGCACGGGC
>CAYRCA010000046.1:0-7267 GCA_964422565.1 uncultured Acidobacteriota bacterium
TCCAGGAGAAACCACAGATCGTAAAGATCCCGCGGTTCGTTTCGCGCCGGATCCCAGAGGAAATTCTGCCCCGTGCTGGGGCCGCGGGTGTCGGGCCGGTGGATGTGCCGAGCCAGGTCGATCCGCAGCGTGTCGGCTAAGACCAGGACGGCGCTCGTTCGATCCCGGTCGGCCCTCTCCGGGCCGCCGTTCAGAGGCGACATACTCTCATCTCCGGTTGTCGGAACCTTTGTTGCATGGCTCATCGCGTCAAGGAGAGTCAAAAACCAAATCTTCGCCACCCGCCGCGCATCCGGGCCTCGGTGGAGCGCCCCGCCCCTTGGGGAACGCCCACCGCAATGCGAAAGAACCCCGGGCCCTAGCCGGGATCGGCAAGCTGCCGCGTCGACATTTCACGGTGCGGTGACCGCTGATTCCCATTGTTCGATCTCTATCCAACCGACGGGAGGACAAATTACTCCCTCCGGGCCGGGAACCCGGAGATCTTCTGTGTATTCTAACCCAGACGGCCGCCGCACCCGGTCGCCGTTCCGACCAACCTCCGCAGGGAGGGAGCGGATCAGCGCCCGGCGCCGGCCCTTCGATGAGGACCGCGGCACCGAGGTCGAGGGCGGCGTGAACGTCCTGGCGGGTTTGGATCACCGCAACGGCTTCTTCGCGAGCTGAAGGTGGGCGCGCGACACAGTCCCGAAATCAAGAGCGGAATGGGTTTCTCGCTTCGATGACCATCCGCCGGACGTGGTGAGTGGCCAGTGGCCACCGGCTGGCGCGCGGGAGCCGGTGGCCCAATCTTCCGGCGGCCGGCTTTCCGCGCATCGCCGCTCACCGCCGACTCCAACCAGCCTCTAACCGCGAACACTCAACTACCGGGCGGGCGTCAACACGATATTTCGATAGTAGGCGGGCCCGTGATCGCCCTGCAGCAGGATGGGGCCCGGCGCGGCCTCGTCGCTGTCCAAGGCGCCCCCCGTGATGCCGGGGATATACTCCCCGTCGATCGTGGTCCGGCCATTCACAACGAGGGTGAGGCGGTATCCCACCAGCGTGGCTTCCATGGTGTTCCATTCGCCCGCCGGTCGGGCCGGATTCACCGACGGCGCGAGTTGACCGTAAACGCCTCCCACGCCGCGCGAGAAGGGCTCTTTACCGTAGTCGTCCGCCACCTGGGTCTCGTAACGACCCCGGAGGTAGACGCCGCTGTTGTTTCCGGGAGGGATCTTCCACTCAAGCCGCAACTTGAAGTCTCGAAACTCCTCGACCGTTCGCAAGTTGGCGCCCGAGCCCTCGTTGACCAAGTTCCCGTCCACCGCCCTCCAGTGGTTCTCCCGATGTTCCTCCACGGGAATC
Source organism: uncultured Acidobacteriota bacterium (assembly GCA_964422565.1). Classification (GTDB taxonomy): domain Bacteria; phylum Acidobacteriota; class UBA6911; order RPQK01; family JAPXNP01; genus CAYRCA01. The sequence continues at coordinate 1,348 of CAYRCA010000046.1, forward strand.
CATCCGGTCAGATCCCGGCCGTTGAAAACCTCGATGGGCTCGCCCCAGATAACTTCCCGGTCGGAGCCCTCCCGGCGGTCGGGGGCGCGGGCTCCCGTCCAGGTAAAAGACTCGCCCCGCCGGTCGGAGCCGGTTCCTCGGAGCGTATTTCCGTCCAGACGCCCCGTCAGGGTGGGGAAGCGCGCGTCGGGCCTCACCGCGGCCCCCTCGGGCGGACGCATCGTGACCCGCAGCGTGTCTTCCTGGACTTCGATATCCGCAGGCATGGGGTGCCCTCCCCGATGAAGGAACTTTCCCCGCCAGTCCGAGCCGTCCCGGGTGATCTCGAGCCACGACGCAAAGGACCGGGACTCTCCCCGCTCGGTCAAATTCCAGCGCCCCTCGAAGCCGTCCGGCGCGGAAAGAACGGGTTGGAGACAGCACCAAAGCCCGATGGCAACCAGAGGGATGAATTTCGCGAACCGCATGTTGACCTCCTCTTCTCGACTCCCTGCCCGAGGCGGGATTCAGAGACCCCTAAAGGATAGAGGGATGATCGGCGGTTTTCAATCACCCGGCCCGCAGCGAGCGGGAACTCGGCGAATGGCCTGGCCACTAACCCCTGGCACCCCTGGCCGCCGCGCGCGCGCGCGCGCCCTGTTGCTTGACCGGGGCGTTCGGCGAGCGTCCACTGGGTCGACGTTCCCGATCGTTTGTCGCACTTCCGCGTACCCCCCGGTGGCGGAGAAGGGTGGCTGGAAGGTGTTTCGAATGCTCGATTTTGGCTCGGCCGACGGTGGAGTGCGGAGCTTTCAGGCGGAAGGCCGACGTGCCTTCTCCCGCCGGTCCCTCCGAACCTCCCCGACGCCGCCTTGAGGGCGTCGTCCCCTACCGCTGTGGGCGCTCCTACCGGAGACGCCTGAGACCTGGTCGTTCCGAAGCACCGAGAACCTTTCCGCCCCGCGTCGAGTTTTTTCCGGAGACCCGTTGAGATGACTGAGCACAAGATCGCCCGTCGGCGCACCCTGGCAATCATTTCCCATCCGGACGCGGGTAAGACCACGCTGACCGAGAAGTTCCTCCTTTACGGGGGAGCGGTGCACATGGCCGGCTCGGTGCGAGCCCGAAAGAATCAGCGCACCTCCACATCGGACTGGATGGAGCTGGAGCGTGAGCGGGGCATTTCGATCAGTTCCACCGTGCTGCAGTTCGACTATCGGGACTGGCGCGTCAACCTGCTGGATACCCCCGGCCACAGGGATTTCTCCGAGGATACGTATCGTGTTCTCATGGCGGTCGACGCCGTGATCATGGTCCTGGACGCGGCGGCCGGAATCGAGAGCCAGACCCGCAAGCTGTTCGAAGTCTGCAGGCGCAGGAGCATCCCGATCTTTACTTTTGTCAACAAGATGGATCGACCCACCCTGGAGCCGCTCGCCCTGCTCGACCAACTGGAGGAGGCCCTCGGCATGGAGGCCTTTCCGGTGAACTGGCCCTTGGGGACCGGGGCCGACTTCAAGGGAGTGTACGACCGGCTGAAACGGCGGGCGTACCTCTACCGGCGTCAGGCCGGGGGTGCGACACAGGCCCCCGTTTCGATTCATCCACTGTCGGATCCGGCTGTCCGGAGCGAGGTGAGGTCCTCGGTCTGGGAGACGTTCACGGAAGAGCTCGAGCTCCTGGACGCGACCCGGGAGACGTTCGAGATCGAGGCGCTGTCGGCGGGCCGGATGACACCGGTATTCTTCGGAAGCGCGGTCCACAATTTCGGCGTCGATCTCCTCCTCGACCACTTTTTAACGTACGCGCCGAGCCCGCAGCCCCGAGAATCGAGGGGACTGACCATACTTCCGCAGGATTCCCGTTTTACCGGATTTATCTTCAAGATTCAGGCGAATCTCGACCCCCGCCACCGGGATCGGGTCGCCTTCCTGCGAGTCTGCTCAGGGCGCTTCGACCGCAACATGCTCGTGACCCATACTCGCAGCGGAAAAGAGGTTCGCCTCGCCAACTCGACGAAGATCTTCGGCCGCGACCGGGCAACACTGGACGAGGCCTATCCCGGCGACGTTGTTGGCCTGGTCGGGCATTCCGAGTTTCGCGTCGGCGACACCCTGAGCGAGGATCCCGCCGTCAGCTACGAAGAGATCCCGCGATTCAGCCCGGAATGCTTCGCCTATTTTCGGCCCTTCCGGGCGGCGGGCGCCAAGAGCTTTCGCAAGGGTCTCGCCCAGCTTCTGGAGGAAGGGGTCGTGCAGGCCTTCCACCTCAGGAACTCGGCTCAGCGGGTTCCCTTGCTGGCCGCTGTCGGTCCCCTTCAGTTCGATGTCGTGCGGTACCGCCTCGAGAACGAATACGGCGTGGAGTGCGAAGTGTCCACCGCTCCTTGGCGGGTGGTGCGGTGGATTGGGGAGGAGGTCGACGGCGAGGCCCTGGAAGGAGCGACGGGAGTGAGCGGGATGACCCTCGCCGAAGACACGGAGGAGCGGGCGGCCATTCTTTTTCCCGATGAGTGGTCCTGCAACTACTTCATGGAGAAGAACCCCCGGGTGAGGCTCACTCCGATTCCACTCGATTCCGGCGCCGGCGCGGGTTTAGCCCCGGTTTAGCCCGGGTTTAACCCCGGTTTAGCCTCCCCCGCCCTTGCCTCGATCATCCCCTTCACCGAGAGATGACACGCTGGGGACATTCTCAAGCCACGGATTGCCTGGACTTCACCGGGAGGGTCTCCCGCCGTGCCTGGGGCGGGGAGGACGGGGAGGGGCAACCATTAACCCGTCGAGGTTTTTGCGCTACACTCAACGCTTTGATCGGCTGGCGAGGTTCCCCATGAGTCAGGAAGTCAAGCGAGACTATAGCGCCACCCTGCGGTTGCCCAGGACCTCCTTTTCCATGCGGGCGAACCTCCTCCAGATGGAGCCGAAACATCAGGAGCGGTGGAAAAGGTTGGACCTGTACCGCCTGCGTCGCGAGCGTTCCTCCGACGCGCCCCCCTATGTCTTTCATGACGGGCCCCCCTACGCCAACGGGCCCATCCACATGGGGCATCTGCTCAACAAGATTCTGAAGGATCTGGTGGTCCGGTCCCGGCAGATGGAGGGGTTCTCGGTCCACTTCGTTCCGGGATGGGATTGCCACGGACTGCCGATCGAACACAAGGTCCTGAAGGATCTTGAGGGTGATCTGCAGTGGAACGTCCAACTGGTCCGCGAACCAGACAAGCGGGTGAAGAGGATCCGGGAGCGGTGCCGCAGGTATGCCGAACGTTTCATGAAGCTGCAGTCCGTACAGTTGCGGCGCCTGGGGACGCTCGCCGATTATGAGGACCCGTACCTGACCATGGAGCCCCGCTACGAAGGGGCGGTGCTGGAAGTCTTCGCGGCGCTGGTGGCCCAGGGGCTCGTTTATCGCGACGTGAAGCCCGTTCACTGGTCGATCGCCAACCAGACGGCTCTGGCCGAGGCGGAACTGGAATACGAAGAGCGGACCGACACCAGCGTGTTCGTCCTGTTCGAGCTCGGGGGGCCGGATCGACTTCCAACATCGTTGGGTGTGCCCTCCGGAGGCCGCGCCGAGCTCATGATCTGGACCACCACGCCCTGGACGCTGCCCGCCAACCTGGCCGTGGCCGTCGGTCCCGAACTCGTCTACGGTCTGTTCCGCGTCCGTTGGGCCGCTGGCGAGCGCCTCGTGATCGTGGCGGAGGACCTGGCGGGTAGACTCTTCTCCATGATGGACGGGGTCCGCTTCGAGCTTCTCGGGCGCTGCGCGGGTCGGGCGTTTGAGGAGTCGAGGGCCACCTACGCCCATCCCTTCATCGATCGGGAGGGCCTGGTGGTGACGGCCGATTACGTGACTCTCGACGAGGGCACCGGCTTGGTCCACACCGCCCCCGGTCACGGCGTCGAGGACTACTACACGGGGATGCGGCACGACCTTCCCGTCTATTGCCCCGTTCTCGCCGACGGCACCTTCGACTCGACGGTCCCCGACTGGCTTCGAGGCGTGGATGTGTGGGCCGCGAACGACCTGATCGTCGAACATCTGCGCCGAAGCGGTCACCTCTTCCACGATCACCGGTACTCCCACAGTTATCCCCACGACTGGCGAAGCAAGACGCCGACTATCTTCCGCGCGACCGAGCAGTGGTTCATCGCCGTGGACAAGCCCTTCGGCGTCGAGGCGAGTTCGTTGCGCCGGCGGGCTATGGAGGCGACCGGCCGCAAGATCCACTTTGTGCCCGACTGGGGCAGAAGCCGGTTGGAGGGGATGCTGGAGGCCCGTCCCGACTGGTGTATCAGCCGGCAGCGCTCGTGGGGGCTGCCCATTCCCGCCTTCTTCGACGATGAGGGACGGACGCTGCTGACCGAGAAGTCGGTTCGGGTGGTGGCCGACGCCGTTCGGCGCGAGGGTTCCGATTTCTGGTTCAAAGCGGCGCCGAAGGATCTGCTGGAGGGGTACGACCCGGACCAGGACACATCCGCTCCCGAGTGGGCCAGGGCGGGGGGGCGCGAGAGCCTTTCCGGGCTGCGCAAGGGCGAGGACATCTTTGATGTCTGGTTTGAATCCGGCTCCTCCTGGAACGGCGTCCTGCGGGAGCGCGGCATCGGATACCCCGCCGATCTGTACCTGGAAGGCTCGGACCAGCACCGGGGATGGTTTCAGCTGTCGCTCCTGCCCGCCCTCGGAGCGACCGGTGTGTCCCCCTTCCGGGCGGTCCTGACGCACGGTTTCATGGTGGACGCCGAGGGCCGCAAGATGAGCAAGTCCCAGGGCAACGCCATCGAGGTGGAGGACGTCCTGCGGACCCACGGCGCCGACATCTGCCGCTGGTGGGTCAGTTCTCTGAACTACACCAACGACATCAAGGTGGACTGGGAGTTCTTCAAGGTGGCGGGAGATGAGTACCGGAAGGTCCGCAACACCATCCGTTTTCTGCTGGGAAACCTGAGCGACTTCGACCCGGTCCGCGACGCCCATCGCCTCGGCGAAGCCGACGGGAGCTCGGTGGACGCCTGGGCCCTGGGCGAGTTGGCGAGGTTCGTCGAGACGGTGCGCGAGGGCTATCGCGAGTTCCAGTTCAAACGCGTTTCCGAAGCCGTCTTCGATTTCTGCAACGACGCGCTGAGCGCCGTCTACCTGGCGGCGGTCAAGGACCGGCTCTACTGCGACCGGCCGGGCAGCCCGAGGCGCCGAAGGACGCAGACGGTGATGCACCGCATCGCCACGGACCTGATCCGCGCGGTGGCTCCGATTCTCGTTCACACGGCCGAGGAGGCCTGGTTGGCTCTGCATTCGATGGAGATGGACTCCACCTCGTCGGTGCACCTCGAATCGTTGCCCGAACCGGTTGATTTCCACCGGGATCCGAGATGGGACGGGGTGATGGACTTCCGTCGTCGGGTCCTGAAGGAACTGGAGACCGCCAAGAGCGGGAACGGGGGCCTGAAGAATCCGCTGGACGCCGGTGTTCGAGCAACCGTCTCGGCGGAATTGGCCGAGCATCTCGAACCCTTTAAGGAGGAACTGGCCGATCTATGCGGCGTCAGCCGCTTCTCGACGGAAGTGGGGCTTCGCGAGGAGGTAAGGCGGATTCGTCGCGCGGGCGAGGGCCTGGACGAACCCTCGATCGAAATTGTCGACCTGCGGGCGGAACCTCGCTGCGAACGGTCCTGGAAACGGGACGAGACGGTTCGCGTCCGCTTCGACGGGAGCCTGCTCTCCGACCGGGACGCCGACGCCCTGGAATACCTGAGGAAGGTTGAAGGGGGTTGAAGGGGTTGAAGGTTGAGGGTGGGTTAGGCGTGGAAGGTTCAGGTTCCAGCACCTCGAAACCCGAAACCCGAAACCGGAACTGGAAACCGGGAACTGAAAACCCGCGTAGGCCGACGGAATTGCCTGGGTCCAGGCTTCCCTTGGGGGGGACGCTCAAGAGCGTGGG
>CAYRCA010000046.1:7277-11713 GCA_964422565.1 uncultured Acidobacteriota bacterium
GAAGGCTTCAGGGCATCCGAAACGCATCGTCGAAATCGAACTCGATCTCGACCGTCTCCTCCTCCATGGCGACCGGCGTGGCGCCGGCCGGATCGCCCGGCTTGTACATGGCCACCACCGTGCCGCTGGGAGGAGGACCCATCATGGGGTCGTAGTCTCCGTATGCGGCAACGAGGTAGACCGTCGATTGCGTAATTCCGGGGAACTTCAGGACCTCTCCGTTGCGATGGGCCGACCGCATCCCGATGGGTATCGAGGCCTCGGAGATGTTGGGGGTGTCGAACAAATAGACGTGAATTCCTTGGGCGGAGTCGACTTCTCCCGCTCCGGAGTAGGATGCCTTGACGTGCAACTCCCTCCCGGACTGAGCCGCCGCCTGAGAGGGAACGGTCACAGCCGCCAGCAGAAGGGCGACGAGAAGAGTTGGGATCGGGCGAAGTTTCATGTTTCCATTTCCTCCTGGGCGCCATTCTGAAGCTTCCCGCCCGAGGGATGAAAGGATCGTATGGCGAGCGGTTTGATTTGAGGGTTGAGCGGTCGACGGGGGATCGTTGAACGGGGTCTTGAGCGCCGGTCAGAGCGCTCCGGCCCGCTGAAGCAGTCGGACCGTCCCCTGAAGGTCGTCGAGGCGGGAGAGGTCGAGACCCGGGTTGTCGAGGGTCGACAGGAGTTTCAGCTGGAGAGGGGCGTCTGCATCCGGGATGAGGGGATACTCGCTGGTGACAAGGCTGAAGTACCTCTGACTCTCCTCGGAGAGGAGAAAGGCAATGAACCGCTCGGCCGCCCGCTCGTTCCGGCAGGTATCCAGGATCGCCGCCCCGGAGACGTTGACCAGGCTCTCGACGCCTCCCACGCGGGCGTAGTAATTCCGCACTGGGAAGGACTCGCCCGATTCGGCAAGAAACCGAAAAAGGTAATAGTGGTTGGTCAGGCCGACGTCGATCTCGCCGCGTCCCACAGCCTCCACGAGCGGAGTGTTGCCGGGATAGGCCTTGGGGGAATTGGCCACCACTCCCCGAAGCCAGCGCAACGTCTCCTCCTCGCCCCAGACGAGTCGAAGGCCGGTGACGAACGCCTGGAATGAGCCGTTGCTCGGCGTCCAGCCGATGCGGGCCTTCCACTTGGGGTCGGTGAACGACTTGATCGAGTCGGGAAGATCCGATTCCCTCAGGCGGTTGGTGTTGTAGGCGACCACCCGCGCCCTCCCGCTAATCCCCACCCAGAAGCCCTCGGGCGAACGATATCGGGCATCCACCACACCGAGCAGGTTGTCGGAGAGTCGCTCCAACCGATCCTCCCGGGCCAGAGCTCCCAACGCCCCGGCGTCCTGAGCGAGGAACAGATCGGCCGGGCTGTTCCTCCCCTCCTCGAGAATCGTGGCCGCCAACTCGGGGGTACCGCCGTAACGGACCTGGATGGCGAGGCCGGTCTCCAGGCGGAAGCGTTCGATCAACGGTCCCATCAGTTCCTGGGTCCGTCCGGAATAGATCGTCAGATCGGATCGGCCCTGGTTCAGGCATGCCGTCCCCAGACCGGCGGCCGCGCCGCAGGCCAGCAGGAGGGCGATCCGGGTCCACATTCCGGGACTGCGGAGGGTCATGTCTGTGTCCAAGGCGTCTTCTTATCGTCCAAAGTTGAACTTGATTCCCGCCGTCAGCATTCGGGGGAGCCCGGGCCGCACCCCGGCGGGGGAGCGCGCGGCGATGGACGCGTTGTCCGTCAGGTTCTGGACGCTGATGAAGACGCGCGTGCCATCCTCCGTCAGAAGGTATTGGCCGGTCAGATTGAAAATCAGGTGCGGATCGGTCGACTCCCGCGCCGGGATCGGTCCTCGGCCCGCGACGGTTCGCATTCGGCCGGCGTAGGTGGATTCCAGATCGACGCTCCAGAGTCGGCTGTCCAATCCTATCGCCGCGTAAAGCAGATGGCGGGGCAGGTAGGGCATTTCGTCGCCGATGCTGACGTCTCCCCAGGGCGCGAAGCTGCTCTCGAAGCTGTTCCGAAACTCTCCCCGGGTCAGGGTGTAGGCGAGCCGGACCGGAAGCCCGACGGCGCCGCCGGCGGCGCCGCGCAGATCGTAATCCAAGGACGCCTCGAGACCCTGAACCCTCGCGGCGCCGCCGTTGAAGAGGTCGCCCGTTCCAAGGCCTCCGGAGGAGAGGGTGTCCCGCCCCAGGAGGTTGCTGTAGCGGTTGAAAAAGGCGACGACCTCGGTCCGCGCGCCGGAGGCTATCCACCGGGCCCCCAGTTCGCAATTGACGCTGCGCTCCGCTTCGGTTTCCCCGGTGGAGCCGGGGCCCGGAGGGGCGAAGCCCCGATGAATCCCTCCGAAGACGCCGGCCTTCGACGACAGGGCGTACCGGACACCCAACCCGGGGATGAGGACGTCCAGCGAATTGGAGCGGACCTGGGTCGGCGAGCTCCGGTGGGGATCGTTTCCAGAGTAGTCGGTGCGGATCAGTTCGATTCTCTCGTACCGGATGCCGGGTATCCAGGTCCACCGCGACCACTCGATGCGATCCTGGGCGAACAGGGCCCAGGCCCGGGCGTCGTTGACCCGGTTGGACTGGCTTCCGGGGGCGCCGCTCCGGCTGAGGATCATGCGGGAGTCCGCCATCCGGTACCGATCCTCGTGCTGGAATCGATCCTCCTGATCCTCGTGGTAGCGTAGGCCGACCTCCAGGAAGTGACGGGTCGCCCCCGGCACGACGCGAAGACCCAGAACCGTCTCCACTCCCTGGGCGAAGTACTCCCGGTTGTTGGCGCGCGCGGCGAGCGCGTCGGGCCCACTGTCGCCGCCCCGGATGATCGCCATCTGCTCGGGGAATCGCTCCGGCTCGGCCAGAATCGACCCGATGTCGCGTTCCTGGACGTGGCCCAGCTTGTACCAGTTGCGGCCGAAGTCATGGCGGTACAGGGTCGTGGTCAGATCCAGATCGGGGGACAGCGTCAGGAAGTGACGGGCCCGCACCTGCCGAAAGTTGGAGGTAAACACATCCCGTTGCGAGGCGGCGTAGCGCCGGCGGGGATTCGATCGGAAGTCCTTGTCGGTGAGCCCCAGATAGGTCTCGTCGGAATCCTGCAGGGTCCGGCCGAACTTGAGCTCCAGCTGCTGATAGCGGCGGGTCGCGGGACTGGTGTTGAGCCGGAACTTCAGCAGGTAGTCTTGGATGTCGAACCCCGAGTCGCCGCCCGTGTCCAGTTCCTTGAAACCGGCGGTGCCGACTTGGTAGGTTTCGGCCAGCCATCCGAAATGGGTACGGGAATCACCCAGGGAGGCGTACAGGTTGCGCGTCGAGTAGGCGCCGAGCACCGCGTCGCCGCCGAGCGTCAAATCGTCCGGAATCGGGGTGGAGACCAGGTTGATGGCTCCACCGTGGGTTCTCGGCCCATACTTGACCTGACTGGAGCCCTTGCGAACCTCGATCCCCTTCATGCGTCCGGTAACGGGGAAGTAGTAGGCGGCGGGCGCGGCGTAGGGGGCCGGCGCGACCAGCACCCCGTCCTCCATGAGGGTGATGTTGGAACTGCGTTCACTCCCGCTTCCCCGCATGCCGATGTTCGGCCGGAGGCCGAAACCTTCCTCCTCCTGCACGTAAAGGCCGGGGACCCGCCGCAGGTACCGGTGGATGTCTCCGAAGGGCACTTGCTGGCGGTTCATCTCGACGGCATCCAGGTAGGCGGCCGATCCCGGGACGGTCTCGACGACGTCGGGGCCGCCCACGACCATGACGCGTTCGTGAAGCTTGTGGCTGATGTCCTGGGGAAGGTGGATTACGACCCGGCGGGCGTCGCCCTCGGCGAGGACCACGAGCTCACTCGCTCTCAGGTAACCGGTGCGGCTGGCGGTGATCCGGCACTGTCCAGGGGGCAGATTCGGAAACCAAAAGTCGCCGTCGGGGTCGGACTGGGCCGTAAGCTCCAGGCGGGGCTCCGGGCAGTTGACCGTGACTTGGGCGGATGGGATCCCAATCCCGTCGGGCTCGGCGACGGTGCCGGTGAGGAGGGCGCCCGGTTGGCCGGCGAGGGCGGCTGCGGCGGCGAGGGCGAATGACGACAGCAGCGCGAGACTTTGTGGTGTATGCTTCATTCTTGAGTCCCCTCCCGCACCCCTTCGACGCCGAGTTCCTCAACCGGCGGATCGGGAGTTCGAGGAGCGGCGGCGCCCGGACCTAATTGAAATTGAAATTCATTTTCAACAAGGTGCTCCAAGCTTAACCCCAAGGTCTCGACCCGGTCAAGAGACAAAATCGAAACTTTGGGCGACGGCTCGCCCCCGCGGTATCCCGCCTGTCGTCGTCTTGCCGGGCCGGATGTGGAACGGCGGGCTCCCTCGACGAGACGAAGATTTTCCGGGCACCGGCTGGGAGTCCGCCGTCCGCCGGGCTTCCAGCCGGTCCCGTTCCATCTCTCGCGGGCGAGGTTGCCGCCTGCCG
>CAYRCA010000046.1:11723-13386 GCA_964422565.1 uncultured Acidobacteriota bacterium
CCGCTCGGCACGGGGAGGCTTGATACGATATAATTCTAGATACCCGATCAAGCCGCTCGGCACGGGGAGGCTTGATACGATATAATTCTAGATACCCGATCAATTTAATTAATTAAATTAACGCCCGATGGAGGTTTTGGGAAATGACACACGCCGATTGGGTCGACACCCAGATCCGCGAGAGGGAGAACTGGGCCCTCAGGAGAAACAAGGGTATTCCCAACAACCGGCAGCTCTTCGTGCTCGCCTGCATGGACGAGCGACTGCCCGTGGAAGCGGTGCTCGCGCTGGAGCCGGGAGACGCGCACGTCTTCCGCAACGCCGGAGGTCTGGTGACCGACGATGTGATCCGCAGCGCGGCGTTGACCACGAACTTCTTCGACACCCGGGAGATCATCGTCGTCAATCACACCGAGTGTGGAATGCTCAGCGCCCCGGGCGAGGAAGTCACGCGGAAGATCGAGGAGAAGCTCTCCTTGGACATGTCCGAGGTGGCGCTGGACCCCGCGTTGCCCGAAGTGAAGCTGTCCCGGGAACAGGCCCATCGCTGGTGGCGGATGCAGACCGACATCGACGAGGCGAACCTCGCCCAGACGCGGGCCCTGCGCGACCATCCCCTGATTCCCGAACAGGTCCAGATCAGCGGATACGTCTACGAGGTCGAGACCGGCCGCCTGCGCCGCCCGAGGGATACCTCCGCGGTGCCGATCTCCAAAGCGTTCTACGAGGCTTGATCGTCGAGGGTCGGATCCCGAACGGCGCGGCTGTCGGGTCCGCCGCGGCGGTGCGGGGAAACGGGATCAGCGGCTCCACCCACAGGCGCGACCGTAGACGCGGAGCACGTCCCGCACCTTGTCGCGGACCAGGTCCAGCGGGCTTCCGGGCAGAGTTCCTTCGCGTAGCCTTCGGAACTGGTCCGGCATAAACTGGCTGATCAGCGGGAGGGGAAGGGGCCTCGAGGAGAGGTTCGAAAAGAGGCGATCCAAAGCCTCCGCGACCGCGCGCCGCGGCCAGTAGTAGCGGATCCGGTCGCTGAAGCCGAACCTCCGCTCGAACGCCGCCGCGGACTTCCCGCCGGTGTAATGGTCCCGCCAGTGAGACGGCTCGCGGAGCATCTCGCTCTCCAGCATCTCCTCGATGCGCGACGGAGATCCGGTAGGGCGGACCACCAACAATTCCCGTTCTATCGCGGCAAGGGCGAAAACTGCTTCGCGGAGGGCGAAGGTGAGCGAGGGTCCGACTTTGAGGATGCAGAAGTGGTCCTCCACCATCTCCCGAAGAGCCGATTCGGTCTGGTAGTCGGTCGAATGAGCCTCGTAGACCAGCCCGTCGTGCGGATCGATCGCCTTGGAGAGCCGGGCCGCCGCCGGTCGGCTGTAATCGGCGACATCGTCGCTTCCAAACTCGACGCCCGCCTGAACCACGATCGCGACGACGCGTTCCCAGGCGGACTCCAGTCCCCGCGAGCGGAAGGCGCGGCGGGCGTTGAGAAGGGTTAGCTCCATCCGGTCCGGTTCGGTGACCCGCAGTCGGTCCAGTTCCTCCAGCGCGCCGCCGGGAGTGGGAACTTCGCTGCCGATCACGTAGACGGGTGCGGTCCGGCCCGGCCGGGTCGACGTCCAAGCGTCCTCGGCCGCCCGACAAAGCTGGGCCGATCGCTGGG
>CAYRCA010000046.1:13396-14322 GCA_964422565.1 uncultured Acidobacteriota bacterium
CAGGGGGGTCGGATCTCCGGCGCAGGACATGCTCGCGTCCAGGTGGATCTTGGTGAAGCCGGCCTCGACGAACCCGCGCACCAGGTCCCGCGCCTTGGCCATCGCCGTTTCCGGCGCCTCGCCGCGCCAAGGGGACGGACCCAGGTGATCCCCTCCGAGGATCAGCCGATCGGTCGGAAGGCCCGTCTCCGCCGCCCGCGTCCGAACTTCCCGAAGGAATTGGTCCGGCGTCGCGCCGGTGTATCCGCCGAACTGATTCACTTGATTGCAGGTGGCCTCGATGAGGAGCGGGGAATCGTCCTCCAGGGCTTGGAGCATTGCTGCCCGCAGGACTTGCGGGTGGGCGGAACAGACGGAGGGGAACCCGATCGGGGCGCCCGCCTTGTGCCGCTCGATGATGCCCCGAAGGGGATGATTCGGCTCAGGGTTCATAGATGGTCACTCCCTGGACCACTCGGTGGATGACACCGTGGGAGCTGGGGCTGTCCGGGCGGAGACCCAGATGAAGGGACTTGAAGGTTCCCAGGATCTGACCGACCACCACGTCGGTCATGATCCGGAATCCATCCGGCACCGGGTTGCCGTCGGGGAAGAGCTCGATTGTGTGAGTGGAGACTTCCTCGATCTCGGCGTCGGCGCGGGCGCAGATCGCCATCGTGGCGCAGCCCTGATTCTTTCGCCTCAGCTCCCGGAGCAGGTCCAGTTCGTATCGTCGCACCGCGGGGTCGCCCGAAAGGGCGGCGACCACGACGCAGGAGTCGTTCACGAAGACCTGCGGCCCGTGGCGCAGTCCGAGAAAGGACTCGCACTGCGCGACCACGCGACCGTCCGTCATCTCCTGCATCTTGAGCCCGCATTCCCGCATGGTTCCCCGGAGGGCGCCGGAGCCGAGAAAGCAGGCCCGGGTGAAGGGAAGTCGGGCGAAT
>CAYRCA010000047.1:0-14304 GCA_964422565.1 uncultured Acidobacteriota bacterium
CGTCGCCTCCGACCCCACGCACAGGCCGCGCTGCTGTCGATCGGAACCCGTGCCTTACCCTCCCTGGATCGCGCCCTGGGAGATCCCTGGTTGCCGCGGGGTGTCCGTCATCAGCTTCCCCGGACCATCCGGCGGTTTGAGCCCGACGCGGCGGCTCGGATTCTGATGAAGCATCTGATCGGCGTGAGGGAGGGGATGATCCGCTTTAAGATTTTACGATCGTTGGGGAGGCTCCACGCCGAAAATCCCGAACTGCGCCTTTATCGGTCGGTGTTGCGCGAGGCCGTCGCGGAAAACCTGCGTATCGCCTTTCGCGCTCTCGATTGGCGACTTTCCCTCGAACGCGGATCGCAAGACGACCCGAGAAGGGTTACTCCCACCCAGGAACTGCTGAAGACCCTGCTGCGCGACAAAGAGAGACACGCAATCGAACGAGTCTTCCGACTTCTCGGCATGGAGAATCCGGGCGAGGACTTCAAGAAGATCTACCGCGGCCTCTTCAGCAATCGGCCGGATGTGCGAGCAAGCAGCCGGGAGTTGCTCGAACACCTCACGCGGCCGCCCCTTCGTGAAGCCTTGCTGGGAATTCTGGACGACGTCTCGGATGCGCGCCGGCTGGCCCATTCCCGCCCCTTCCATTCCCCGCGCCGCACGGACTACGAAGCCGTCCTGCGAACGCTGCTGCGTAGCGGCAGCGAAAGCGTTGCATGCCTGACGGCCCATCACGTGGGTGAGCTGGCGCTGGGGAGCTTCACCGACAGTCTCGAGGCTTTGCGGCCCAACTCCTCCGAGCTTCTCGGCGAGGTTGTCGAACGAGCGCTGACCCGTCTGAGCGAGGCTCGGGCGATAGGATTGAGGCATGGTTGAGACACACTGGATCGAACCCATCGAACGCCTCATTTACCTCAAAACCCTGCCGGGTCTGCGGGGCTTGACAACCTCCGATCTGGCCCTCATCGCCAGGCATGTCAGGGAAAGACATTTTCGCAAGGGCTCGATACTCTTGCGGGAGGGAGAACCGGTCGACTCCTTCTACATCGTCGTCGAAGGGGAGGTTCGAATCGGACCTCCGGAGTGTGCGGGACGCAGGGTCGGTCCCCGTGAATCGGTCGGCTTGCTCGAGCTTCTGGCCGGCTGGCCCGGTGGCCTGGAGGCCCTCGCCGTCACCGACGCACTAGCCCTCGAACTGGACGCAGATGCACTCAGTGAAGTCTGCGAAGAGCGCTTTTCGATCTTTCAACAGATTCTCCGCAACCTTTCGCATGATGCGATGCTCTTTCAGAAACGGCTGCCCGATGGAACTCTCCGAATGTTTGGCGACGATCCCGAGGAATTCCCCGAGCACCGTCTCGATCTGGTGGAGCGCCTGATCGCCCTCCGGAGAACGACGCCTTTCGTTCACGCCAGCCTGGACGCGCTGGCCGAGCTTTCGCGCCTGTTGAGCGAAGTCCGGTTGGACCAGGGGGACACGCTCTGGATTGAGGGACAACCGGCGGATTATCTGGTCCTGGTCTTGGCCGGGCGCGTTCGCTGCCGGATCCCGTCGACCGGAAGCAGCTTTCTGGCCGGACCCGGGATACCCCTGGGGATCCATGCCGCCGTCTGCGGCCTCCCCCACTGGCACGACGCCGCCGCCGAGACTCGGACGTTGGGTCTGCGGATCGAGATGGCCCAGGTCCTCGATATCCTGGAGGATCATTTCGAAATGGCCATGGATCTCCTGAGAGCCATCGCCTTCCGAGTGCTGGAAGGACTGTTGCGGCTGGACGATTGCCGGGGAGTCGCTCGCAGGCACGGGAAAGTAGATCTATCCCGAGGGGACGGGTTCCAGCACACCCTTGACGCGCCTGTGTTCAAAGTTTCGAGGATCGAAAAATGATTCCCGGTACCATTCACCCTTTGCTTGCTCTCATGCGCAACCTCCCACTGCTCTTGACTCTGCTGATGGTTCCGGCCGCCCAGGCCGCGACGGTTGCCGCGCGCCAGGAGGAGGAACGCGGGCAGCCGGGTTCTTCGTCCGAGGACGAGGCGGAGACTCCGGACGGGAGCGCCCGGGAAAGCCGGGCCCGGCTCTGGGAGCGGAAACGATTGGAGAAGAGCCGCCAACCGGAACCCGAGCCGCAAAGCGGGCTGGAGAAGTCGCTCCTCTACCTCGAGGAGCGCGGACTGGAGAACCTCAAGCTCCGTTACGGAGACTTCCACTCCCGCTTTGCGAGCCTGAGCACCGGCTCCGGGTTGGCTCCGGGCGTCCGATACTGGAACCCGGTGTTGGGTGAAACGGGTCTCAGTTTTCAAGCGTCCGCCGCTTACTCCGTACGGGGCTATCAGCTTTACGACCTGCAGTTGGGAAGCTTCAATCAGACCGCCGCCGACCCCTTGACCGAGCCAGGGCTTGTTGGGGGTCCGCTTCTCTTTACCGACGAGGGCCGGCGTGAACGGCGCCTCGTCGTTTACGGCGATCTGGCCTATCGCTACTCCCCCCGCGAGGACTTCTTCGGACTGGGGAGCGACTCCGCGATAAGCGATCGAACCAGTTATCTCTACGAGAGCATGTCGTATGACGCCGTAGCCGGCTACCGGTTCACTCCTGTTCTCGGTGCCGTCGTCCGAGGGGGCGTGGTGCAGGTCGACACGGGTCCCGGCACGGATCCACGGTTTCCTCGGCTGCACGAGGTCTTCGACGAAGCGGCTGCACCGGGTCTGACTCGACAGCCCAGCTTCGCTCGAATCGACTCGACCCTCTACCTCGATACTCGAGACCGCCCGGGAAATCCCCACACCGGGGGCCTTCTGGCTCTGTCGCTCGCCGCGTTCGACGAATTGAATGGGAATGAATTTCGGTTTCGTCGTGTCTCCCTCGACACCCGTCAATTCATCCCGCTCGGTTCCGAACAGCGGGTGCTGGCGCTGCGGTTCTGGACCTCTGTTGACAACGCTGGGAAAGGGGCCCAAGTGCCCTTTTATTTTCAGCGGACTTTGGGGGGGAGTGAGACTCTGAGGGGCTTTCGCGAGTTTCGCTTTCGCGATGAGAACCTGCTCTACCTCTCGGCGGAATACCGATGGGAAGCCGCGCCGGCGGTTGAGTTTGCGCTGTTCTACGACGCCGGAAAGGTGTTTGACTCCGGCGACGATTTCGATCTGACGGGTCTGAAGAAGAACCTTGGCCTCGGCGTTCGATTCAAGACGCCTCAAGGCGTTTTTCTGCGGATCGATTCAGCCCGAAGCCCGGAAGGTACCCGCGTGTTCTTCCGTTTCGGGCCCTCGTTTTGAGAAGATTTGAAGTGAGACTGCGCAATATTCTTCCCGATATTTGCTGCGGCTTCTGCCTCTTGCTGGTCGGGATTTCCTTCGTCCTGGCGGAGGAAAGACGTTTCCTGCCGGATGACCCAGTCTGGCAGGATCCGGACTCAAACCCGATCGACATCCCGGAACCTCGCGATCTCAGTCAGTTGTATGATTTTCTGGAGAACACGTTCCTGCGTCGTCCGAAAGGAGAGGTGTCGCCGGCCGAAAACGTCAATACGTTAGGAGAGGTACCGGACTCCAGTTGGTTCACGAATCGAATCGGACTGTTTCCCATGACGATCGAAGAGTTGGTGCGGGGACCCGATGGGAGTGAGGGTCCGGACATGTCCGAACCCTGGACCATCGTGGCCGCAAAAACGCAGGGAATCACTCCGGGTTTCCGGATTCGCGACGGTCGCGGCGACATCTACTTTGTCAAGTTCGATCCGCCCTCCAATCCCCAGATGGCCACTTCGGCCGAGGTCATCTCAACCAAGTTCTTTTACGCCTTCGGCTACCATGTGCCCGAGAACTACCTGGCCCAAATCTCCCGCGACCGGGTTCGGATCGGGGACAACGCGAGGGTAACCGGGGAGGACGGCAAACGGCGGCCGATGACTGAAGCCGACGTCGACGAGATCTTCCGAAGCGTCGCTGTGGACGAGTCCGGACACGCACAAGTCATTGCTAGTAAAGGGTTAACCGGCCGACCGCTGGGACCTTTCAAGTATCTCGGAACTCGAAGGGACGACCCCAACGACATCTTTCCACACGAGAATCGAAGGGAACTGAGGGGGCTGAGGATCTTTGCGTCCTGGCTCAATCACGACGACACCCGCAGCGTCAATTCCCTGGACATGTTCATCTCGATCGGAGGAGAAAAAGGTTATGTGAGGCACCACCTGGTCGACTTCGGATCCTGTTTGGGCAGCGGAAGCGTGCGTCCCCAGAGCAGAAGGGCCGGTAACGAATACATCGTTGAGGGCGCCGCCATTCTCAAGTCCGCGCTGACCCTGGGCCTTTGGGAACGTGCCTGGCGAAAGGTGCGTTATCCCGACTTCCCGTCACTCGGCCGCATCGAGGGAGACTTTTTCGAACCTCAACTCTGGAAACCCGAATACCCCAACCCCGCCTTCGAGAGGATGCGTCCCGTCGACGCCTTCTGGGCGGTGAGGACGGTCAGCCGTTTCAACGACGACATGATCCGGGCCATCGTGCGGACGGGCCGTCTTGCCGACCCTGAGGCCGAGTTATACCTGAGCGAGACTCTCATCAAGAGACGGGACAAGATCCTCCATTACTACCTGCGCCGGATGAACCCGCTGACCGACTTCGAGATCGTCGATTCGGATTCCCGTCCTCGCCTGCGGTTTCGCAACCTGGGCGTAGAGATCGGAGTGGGCGACGCCGACGGTTACAGTGTCGAATGGTTTGCTTTCGACAACGATTCGGGAACACTTCGCCCCCCTTCAAACCCAGTTGCGCAGATTCAGCGGGTCCGAGAAACCTCGATCGACGTCCCCGCCGATCCGTCTCCCTACCTCATGGTCAGAATCCGGACTCTTTCGGAGGCGCCGGCCTGGCACAAAGCGGTGGACGTCTACCTCGGAGGGGCGACCACCGGCCGGTCGATGGTCGGATTGGAACGCGAGGAGTGAGGGCGGCTGGATGTCGGTCGCATGCCGAGCTATTTTCCGGCGCTTTTCAGTGAGGGGATCACGCCGCCGCCGATTGGAGCACGCCTTCGCCGAAGCGCTTGAAAAGGAAGGACCTGGGCGGGACGCATCTGATCCTTGGATCTGGCTGCGACGGAGGCTGCGGCGACCCTTGGCGCGGAGCGGCGCGTGGTCGGAGCCTTTACCTCGTCGGCCACATGGTCCGGAGCCAGGCGCGCGTGCCGCGGCGTCATCTTGACGCTCCGCGACCCGGGAGTTTCCGAACGGTTGCCGGTTGGCCTACACCTCGAACGAGACTCCGGTCCCGATAAGCCTGGTCGGCCCGACCGCGGCCCCCCGCGTGGGGGAAGTCAGGATGCCGGTGGGTCCCGCGGATCCGGACCCGATCCGGCAACCGGCTCCGAAAGAGGCTCAAACCGTCCGCCCCGCTGTCGAGCAGAACCCACATCGGTCTTTCCCGGACGTAGAGCCTGACCGCCACGAACAACGGGTGTGTATGCAACTCAAAGCTCGGAGCAGAGTGTACATAATCAGCAATGGTCGAGTCGGAGGTCCGTTGACATGAAGGTTTCAGAACCCCAGCGCCTCCCGCAAGGCAAGAATTCCGGTCAGGGAGATCAGGACGGAAAAGGCAAAGGCGGCCAGAAGGCCGAGATTCAGAAGCAACCCGGCCCGGTACCGTCCCATCAGGGAGGAGCGGTTGACGAGGACGCTGACGCCGAGAATGACTACCGGCAGGACGAAGACGTTGAAGACCTGAGTCACGATCTGGGCGTAGACCGGACTGGCTCCCAGGACGGGCACCGCCAAGCCCACCAGACACGCCACTGCCGTCAGGCTCCGGAAGAGCTTCGAGCGGCTCTCGAACCGTCCTTTCCGGTAATCGCCGATCAGCAGGGGCGCGACCATCAGGATGGGAAACACCGACGAAAGCCCCGCACTGAGAACGCCGACCATGAAGATGACCACGGCGAACGGGCCGGCCAGGGGGGTCAAGGCCTCGACCATGTCGAGGACCCGGTCCACCGACCGGCCGGTGTCCGCCAACGCTCCGGTGGCGACCGCCATGACGGCGGCGCTGATCGCAAACATGAGTGAGGCCGAGAAGAGCGCGTCCCTCTGCTGGGTCCGGTAGTCCCTCACGGACCAGCCTTTCGCCTTCACGAGCAAGGGACGCACCACAAAGGTCGGAGCGGCCATGGTGGTTCCCACAAAAGCCGCCACCATGAGGGAGGCGCCCGGAGCGTCGGGAACGCGCGGGAGCAAGCCTTCGATCAGGTCCGCCGGCCGGGGAGGCACGATGAACGAGGAAATCACGAAGCTGAGTCCCATGAGGCTCACGAAAAGGAGGAGGATCTTCTCGAAAAGCGCGTATTCGCCCCGCAGCAGGACCAGGTACATCAGGCTCACGATGGTCACGGCGATCAGCAACACCGGCCAATAGGATTCGGTACCGTGTCCGGCACCGAGAAGTTGCGCCGTTTCGAAGATCGCGTTCGAGGACAGACCCAGAATTCCGGCGAGCGAATTCCACTGGCCGAAGACGATCCCCACGATCACTAGGACCGAGATTCCCCGGCCGAAGGGGAGGTTCTCCCGAAATCCCCGGATGGCGGTCGATCCGGTGACGACGGCGAACCGTCCGAAGGCCTCCATCAGCACCCAGGAAAAAAGGCAGCTGAGTCCGAGGACCCAGAGCAGGCCCATTCGGTACTCCGAGCCGGCCTTCAGCATCGCGGTGACGCTCCCCGTCCCGATGGTGTAGCCGATGCAGAAGATCCCCGGGCCTATCGTCAGCGCGAGCGTCCAGATTCGTCGCCACCAGACCGTCATGGTTCGTTCATGTATTGCAGCGGCCTTGGTTCGCACGGCTCCCGAGTCAGCAACCCGGTGGCCGAAGGAAAGCCGGGGGAATCCTCGCTGTCAGCCGGGCCGAGGATCGCTGCTACTCGGGGAGGACGGTGAAACCCTCCTCTCGGCGGCAACGCCCCGAGGGTGCCGTCATAAGTCACGAATGAGAATCCGCGCGGCTCATCAGCCGCGGCGATCGGGGCACTCGCCAGTTGCAGGGCATCGGCCGCCCTCAGGGGATGGGCATCGAGAAGCCGATTTGCCCTTCGGCGGACGGCCTCCGCCGCAGTGACGTCGGACCAGTCCGCCGACAACTCATCAAGCTCGCCCCGAATCTTTCTAAACTGTTCCCTGGTGAGCGAACCACCTCGGAGTCTTCGACAGAGGGCCGAAGTCACTTCCGTGACCGTGAGCATCCACACCCCGATCGCGTGGATGGCGTCGAAAGAGCCGCTACCGTACGGGGCGAGGAACCGGTCCCATCCGCCCCCGGACGTATCCGGCCGCGAATCGCGCAAACCCTCGTGCGCAGGCTGGATGACCTCTCCCACGCTCCCGGATACTTCGGTGGGCTTCACTCGGCAATTTCGAATGACACTTGGCCCAGCGTAGCGCCGTCGGGACCCTCCACAACCACGCGCCAAGGACCGGTCTGCCCGGCGCCGATCTGTATCCGGCTCCATGTCCGCCAGCGCTCGCCCTCGGCGGTCAGCGTAACACGGGCCTGCTCGAGGTCGCCTTGATACCATACGTGCACGACCTCGCTCCCGCGCCGGTGCCGGTCACCTCCGAAAAGCACACGATCTCGCCCACCTCCGCCGAGAAGGTTTCCGCCGCGCCCACCGGCTCGCGATCCTCCACACCCGTGGCGGCCACAATCCGCGACACACCCAGATCGGCGGCCATCCCGGTGGTTGCCGCCCAAAGGATCAACACCCCCAGAAACCCGAGATTGCAGACGATTCTCATCATACCTCCCTCCCCGAGAGCTTTGGAATCAGGGCTACTCGCCTACAACCCGACCATAGTCAATCTCGTACATCGTCGATAGAACCGAATCAGGCATACTATATATGGCGACTGGAGTTGAGTCACGCCCGGTCCCGGCCCGGATTCCGGCCGAAGAGTTGCGTGAGTGATTTGGCCGGTCACCGAGGGCCTCCCGACTTGGATCGTATCGGATTGCGTTCCGCTGGCCGCAACCATTGACTTCCCGCCTCCCGTCAAATAGCGTCGGATCGAGGGAGGTAACCGTGTGGAAGGTCCACTCACTGGGTCGCAGGGAGTTCTTGAAGGCAGCCGCCGCCGGAACCGCCGCAGCCACCTCGGCAACCGTTTGCCGGGGGCAGGCCGGGGCCGCCGGGGGTCGCGATTACTATGTCAGTCCTGGCGGAGATGATACCGCCGCCGGTACTCAGGCTGGCCCCTGGCGTACCATCGGAAGGGTGAATTCCCAGGACTTCCGACCCGGGGACCGGATTTTATTCGAGGGAGGAAAGACATTCGCCGGCACGCTGGAACTGAAAAGGAGCGCCTGCGGAGCCGCCGGCAATGAGGTTGTCGTCACCTCCCGGGGCTCCCACCGGGCGATCATCGACGGGGGTCCCGCCCCCGCCGTCCTGGTGGACGGCTGCAATCATCTTGCCATCCGAAACCTGACGCTTCGCGGCGCAGGCCGCAAGACGGGCAGCACCGGGTCGGGCCTGATAGTGACCGGTGCCGAAGCAGTGGAGATCGATCGCGTCGAGGTGTTCGGCTTTCGCCGGTCGGGGGTCGAACTCAGCGGCGTCCGGGACGTGCGCGTCACGCGCGTCCACACTCATCAGAACGGCTTCGCCGGGATCAGTTCGGGCGGCGACGGCTCCGCCAACCTCTACCTCGCCTACTGCCTGACGGAGAATAACCCAGGCGATCCGACCATCCGCGCCAACCACAGCGGAAACGGCATCGTCATAGGCTTGGCCCAGGGCGCCGTCATTGAATACTGCGAGGCCCGGCACAACGGCTGGGACCAGCCCTGGACGGGCAACGGCCCGGTGGGAATCTGGGCCTACCGATCCGACAACGTCGTCATACAGTTCTGCGTCGCCCACCATAACCGCAGCACCGCTCAGGATGGAGGCGGCTTCGATTTCGACGGAGGCATGACCAACTCCATCCTTCAGTACAACTATTCGCACGGCAACTTCGGCGCCGGCTACCTGATCTGTCAGTACGAGGATGCCGGACTGTTCGCCGACAACATCGTCCGTTACAACATCAGCCAGGACGACGGGTTGAAGGACCACGACTCCGGGATCTTCGTGTGGGTCGGCGGCGCGGAGATGAAGAGCACCTTGGTCCACAACAACACCATATTCAACACCAAAGGCGCGGCGGTCGCCTTTGGCGTGAGTCAAAAATATGCCGATCAACTCCCGACGATAACCTTCCACAACAACATCTTTGTCAGCCAGGGCCCGCAGATTCGCGGAGGGTCCGAGAAGGGTCGGTTCATCGGCAATCTGTACTGGTCCATGGGTGAGCGCGGGTTCCATGTTGACGGCTACAGGGATTTCGCCGAGTGGGTTTCGGCAACCGGGCAGGAAACATATGAAGGCCGGGTCGTCGGGATTTTCGCCGACCCGATGCTACGCAAAGACGGCCATGGCCTCCTGACCGATCCCCTGAAGCTCGCCACTCTGGCCGAATACCAGCTTCTGCCCGGGTCGCCCGCCATCGACGCCGGGCTTGACCTGCGCCGACTCTTCGGTATCGACCCGGGAGAGCGGGACTACTTCGGGACGCCGCTGCCGCCCGACGGCCGGTTGGAAATGGGCGCGCACGAGTTCGCGGAACCGTCGCCGCAGTGATGGCGAAGCCATGGTTGAACGCGTGCCTGGGGATTCAGGCCTACCGGGGAAGGCGTCATGGGCCGAGCGTTGCGGGCGCACCTGCCTCCGCCCCTCCGTCGCCGCGCGTCTCGTGGGCGCCGATCGAAGGGTTGCCCTCCGAGGGAAGCGGATTACCCCAGAAGTCCCGCCCCCCGCTGTCTTCGATCGGGACTCCCGCCGCGACCGCGGGCGACCCGTGCCGCAGTCGATAGCCGGACAACGACTCGAACCCGTCGCGAGCGCCTCCCGGCGCTTCCAGCATCGGATCCCGCGACATCGCCAGCCAGTCCTCGGGAAGGTCTTCAAAGCGACCGTAGAGAACGTTGTTGTGAAACCGAACTCCCTCGGCACCACCGAAACCGGGCTCGCTGATCCAACGGCCGTCGTCCACCTCCTTTTTCCGCAGACCCCGACTGTTACGCCCGACTCCGTCGATGTGGAAGATGTTGTTGGCCACCAGAGTGTCGTTCGCCCAGCCCGACCGGCCGGGGGTCCACAGGAAGAGGTGCAGGTCGATCTCCGGGCCGACGTAAAACACGTTGTTGTAGATGCGCGTTCCATCAATCCGATCGTAGAAATGGAAGAGGCGGGTCTGGTCGTTTTGCGAGATGTTGTACCGGATCACGGTGCCGGTATTCTCTCGGCCGCAGATGAGCATGAAGCCGCCCTCGTTGTCGTGCGAGTAGTTGTATTGGAACACGGTGCCGTGGCAGAAGCCGTCGGAGTCGAAGGCTTGGCCGTCCTTCTGTCCCTTCATGCCGCTGACTTCGTTGAATTGAATTAAGGTGCGGTCGGAGTTCCAAGGCCAGATACCCGCCGCGTAGTCGTCGCATCGCTGCCTTCCATTGCGGACGACGTTGTACTCCACCAGCGCATCCTCGCATCCCCAGACCTTGATGCCGTCGCCGCCGATGTCCTCCAGGTGATTGCCCCGGATCACCACGTTGAGGCTTGGGTACCAGACGCTCCGATCGGTCGGATAAGGGCTATAGCCGCAGATGCCGTTGCGGTCCGTTCTCTCCAGGCGGCAGCCCTCGATCAGCAGGCCGTCGAAGCGACTCTCCACTTGGTCGCCTCCGTTCTCCCAGACGATTCCATGTCCCTCGCCGGGGTCCCTCTTGACCAGGGACCCGTTGACGTCGCGGACGTGGAGATCCTTCAGATGGATGTGGCGCATGGTGCCGAAGTCCCAGGCCGCCACCCTGACGCCGGCCCGATGCTCCTCGCGAGTGGGGCCGGTATTGGTCAACTCGAGCCCGTTGATCTCCCAGTACTCCTGATTCCGCAACAGAAGCGCCTCATTGAATCGGCCCTCCGCTTCGATCAGGGGCCGCCCGCCCCCACCATAGACGTCGACTACGATGGGGCGTCCCGGTTCTCCCGAGCCCTGAGGCCGGAGCTGCCCTCCGAAGCGGTCGCCGCTTCGGAACAGCAGTCGGTCCCCCGGCTGAAACACGTGGCTGTTGACCCTCTCAAGACTCCGCCATGCCGTCCGCGGGGAGAGGCCGTCGGCGCCGTCGTCTCCGGCGGCGTCCACGTGGAAGGTCCGGCCGGTGTCGGGGATCGAACAGGCAAGACCCACCAGAACGGCAGCCAACAGCCACATCGAAAACACCAGCGGGTGGAAGGGCGAGCGGATCGATGCGGGAAAGCAAAGCGGAGCGTTGATCTGGCCCATGAAGGGGATTCTAGTCGCGCGCCGACGGAATCGCCAGCCCACCCGAGGCCTCTCGGACCTCCCTGTCGGGATTCATCTCGTGAGGCGGAACCGCTGCGGGCACAACGCCCCGACACGGATTTCTCACTGCGGAGGAGCCGAAGGCGGCCCAACCACGCTTACTTACGGTAAAGGTCGGGCCCTACGACGTCGGCCATGAAGTCGCCGGTGCCCGCGCCCAACTCCGGCGAGAGGCCTGTCGGGGCGTGGCGGCTCTTGAGGAGCTTTTCTTGGGTTCGCCGGGCTCCGCGTCGCTTTTCGTCTTCACGAAGATCGCTTCAAGACGGCGGAGGTCCGGGCGGGGTAAGATATTGCCGTCCGCTGAGGAGGGATGGTGGGTCGATTTCGTGGTCTCTGGTTGGCGCTGATTGCTTTGATCCCGTTGGCGTACGCCCAAACCGATATGGACCGGCTGGAGCGCGAGCTCGCCACCGCCGGCGGAGAGCGCCGGTTTGAGATCCTGATCGCTCTGGGCGAACTCCTGATGCGCACAGATGCCCCCCGAAGCCTCGCCCTCGGGGAGGAGGCTCTGGAATTGGCCGAGGCGTTCGGTGACGCCTCTTCGATGGCGAGGGCCTGCAACCTGCTGGGTCGCAGCAGCAGTTCCCTCAGCCGGTTTGAGGAGGCCCTGCGTTATTACCAGCAAGGTATAGAGATGGCGGAAGCCAACCGGCTCACTTCCGAACTGGTTTCACTGCTGCATCGGATGGGCGTCGTCTACGCCATCCTTGGTCGCGCCGACGAGGGGCTGGCACTCAGCCTCAGAGGGCTCACCCTGGCCGAGTCGATCGGGGACGAATTGGGCCGAAGCACAGCCTTGGGGGAGACGGGCGTCATCCAGATGATGCGTCACCAGTACGACTCGGCCCACGACCTCATGTTGAGGGCCCTGGAAGCCAAGCGTTTGGTCGAAACGCCGTCGGAGGTGGCCGGAGCTCTCAGCAACCTGGGGGTCATCTCCCGAAACCGCGGCCAGTACCGGGAGGCTCTCGAGTACCTGGAGGAGGCGTTGCAGATCCAGACCGAGCTGGGGGAGAGTGTGGCCATTGGATCCACTCTCAGTCGCATCGCTCGGGTCCACCGCGATCTGGGCGACTCGAACCGGGCTCTGGAGTACCACTCTCGGGCGCTGGCATTGTTGGAGGAGACGGATGCGCCGAGGGCGGTGGTCAGCACCCTTCGGGATATCCGGGACATTCATCGCACCCGGGGGGAATTCGAGCGGGCCCTTCAGTTCTACGACCGCTATGTGGAGGAACGGGATGCGGTCTTCGATCAGGAAAGCCGGGAGCGGATCGAAGAACTCCAAACACGGTTCGAAGTCCAGCAAAGAGAGCGGGAAAACGAGTTTCTCCGCCGAACCAACCGGCTCCAGTTATATGGATTCCTGGCGATGCTCACCCTCGCGGCGGCCGTGGTTCTTCTGTTCTTTCTGCGTCACCGCCAGAGGGCGGCGGCGGCCGCCCTGGACCTGGCCCGGCAGCAGCTTCGCGGCGCCTTGCTCCAGATGAGGAGTACCGAAGGTTGGTCCCAGGTGCTCTCGACACTCCGATTCGGGCTGAGCCAAATCGTTCCGGGAGTGGTGGGCTGTCGGGTGTTCCGTTCCGAATCGCGGGAGGATGGAATCGTTCTGCACGAGGTGGGTCCCGGCGGAGAAGAACGCCGTATGGAGGAGCTTCCGGACCCGGTTCGGGCCGCCCTCGAATCGGGGCGGCCGGTTTTCCTGGAGAAAAGCCTCCAGCCTGCGGAACTGTGGCACGGAAAGGCGGCGGCGCTGATCCGGTCGACGGCGGCGATTCCCTTGTCGGGGGGACTCCTTCTGGCGGCCGGAAAGAACAAGTCCACCTTCAGGCGGCACCGGCGTGGCGCTCTTTCGGACTTGGCCCACATCGCCTCGGCGGCGCTGAGGCGACTCGAGGACCTGCGGACCCTCTCGGTTCGTGAGACACAGCTTGTTCAGGCTCGGCGAATGGAGGCGCTGGGAAACCTGACCGCCGGAATCGCCCACAGGTTCAACAACCTGATGCAGGCGATTCTCGGGAACATTGAGTTGGCCAAACACGGGGGGACGGAGGATGCCCATCCGTATTTGGTCGAGATCGACGAGGCCGCGCGCCGAGTGTCGAACATCGTTCGCCGGTTGCTCCTGTTCTCCAAACGCACTCCCCGCCTCGACCAACGGGAGGTCGATCTCAACCAGGTCGTGGAACGGGCCGCCGCGCCCACCAACGGCGGCGCCATGATCGTTCGAGACATCCGATTCGGGGCTCGGGTCCGGGGAGACGAGAAACAGCTGGAGGAGATTCTCCGGCATCTCCTCGCCAACGCGGTGGACGCCGTCTCCGGCCGGCAGCATCCTGAGATCCGGCTGATCCTGGACCGGGCGGATTCCACCCGAACGGGGACATCCCGAAGCGGAGGAGACTTCGTCCGCCTGGAAGTATCCGACAACGGCAGGGGGATCGATCCGCGCATCCGAGACCGGGTGTTCGACCCCTTCTTCACGACCCAAATGGCCGAGAGGGAGGGTCTCGGGTTGTCGATGGTCCTCTACCTGACGGAGCGCCACGGCGGCTGGGTCGAGGTGGACAGCACCCCGGACGTCGGCACCACCGTCAAGGTGTTTCTGCCGACGGTGAACGCCTGACAACACGGTCGGCTGGAGAGATCGGCCCTCCCGTGACTGGGCGACCAACTCGACTCCGTCGTCCTCTTCGGTTCTTATGCCCTCGGCGGGGCGGCCGGCGAATCGGGAGTGAGTAACCATGAGCCGAGCGCACCCGATTGACGGAGAAATTCCGTCTCCTCTCGCCCCGAGGGGAGCCAAGGCCCTCGAGCCCCGGGGCGTCGCGGCTTCGCCGAGGCTTGGGGGCGCTTCTTCCCGGGCCCGCACAACGCCGGA
>CAYRCA010000048.1:0-14282 GCA_964422565.1 uncultured Acidobacteriota bacterium
CGCACCCTGGTTGCCGTCGACTACCGGCTGGCCCCCGAGCATCCGTTTCCGGCTGCCTTGGAGGACACCTTGGCGGTGCTGGACTACCTGGACCGGGCGGGCGGGCGGCACGGCGTTGATCCCCGGGGACTGGCGGTCGGGGGAGATAGCGCCGGCGGCAATCTGGCCGCCGCCGCGGCGCTGATCGCCCGCGACCGTGGAGGACGACGACCGGTGGCTCAGGTGCTGATCTACCCGATGCTGGACGCCACGTGCGGCCTCCCTTCGCATGCCAAGTATGGGTCGGGCTATGGGGCCGGAAGCGACGACATGAGGAGGGGCTATCGCGAGTATCTGCCCGCCGGCGTCGATCCCACGGATTTCCGGGTGTCGCCGCTGTGGGCTCCGGACTTGTCGGGACTGCCGCCGACGCTCGTGCTGACGGCGGAGTTCGACTGTCTGGCGGACGAGGGGGAGCGCTACGGCGAACGACTCGTCGAGGCGGGTGTCCCGGTCATCCATCGGTGCTACCCCGGGCTCGTCCACGGATTCCTTCAAATGGCCGGAATATGGGATGCGGCGCAGGACGCCTTCCGGGAAGTGGCGACGGAACTCCGCCGTATGCTCCCTGATTCCCGACAGAAGTAAAGCGACCACGTGACCGCGCCGTAAAATTCAACACTCTTAACTTCTACATATATTTCTATACTTTTCTCCTATATGTACAAAAGAAACTATCACGACTGATGAAACATCCACTGCCAAGCAGTGGAGCTTCGAGTCCGGGGACCCATGCCTCGACGCCGCCCGTGGCGTCGAGGGTTCATCGACTCCGGAAAGCCGCGCTTAAACCACGCTTAAACCCGGCCGCAGCAGCGTTTGAACTTCTTGCCGCTGCCGCACGGACAGGGTTGGTTGCGGCCCACGGCGGATCGAGCCGTCACCCGAGGGTCCACCCGGCCCCGCAGGTACTCGTAGGTCAACGGTATCCAGATCGCCACCGGAAAGAAGCCCCGGCCGGCAATCTCGAACACATCGTCGAGAAACCTCCAGACGGAGGCGTTGCCCGCCAGCGGATGCCCCGCCTCGACCAGCGCGATTTCGATCTTCACCGCCGCGAACAGGCCGTGAGTCGCCAGCAGGAGAACGGAACCCGCAAGAAATGCCCGGAATCTCCGCGACAGGTTCATTCCGGGGGTCATGAGGAGAAGAGCCCACAGGAGAGGGGCGTTTCCCGTGATGCTCGAAAGGAAAAAGTCAGCTTCGAAACGCGGTCGAGCCGAAGAGCGAAAGACCAGTCGCGAGCCCTCCGTGGCGACTTCGACGGGCTTCCCGGAGACCGTCAGGAACAACTGAGTCAGCAGCGCCGCGAAGGTGTCGTAGACATTCCCAATCAAATGGTAAAAGGGCCACGTCAAGGCAAATGCCGACGCCACCAGAACGCCGAATGCGATCAAACGGTCACGATCGCCGAGGACGAGCGGTGCCGGTCCAGTAAACCCAATAAACCATTGCCGCAATAATGACCGCCATTTGCGCCACATAAGTATGCACGAAGTGAAAGAGCGCCGTTTGCCCGGCGACTCCCAAACCGAAGAGAACGAAAATCCGGATCAGGTTCAAGACGAAAATAAGCGTGAAACCCAAGACCGCCCCTCTCAGTCGGTCTTTCCAAAATGCGGGAAAGGCCAGCAGCGCCGAGAGCAACACGATCGTGGCGACGACTCCGTCGCAACCCCGGCGGATATCGACGGCAAACGCGGAGTGACGCAGAAACGTATCCTGGACGATGACGGGCATTCCGATGACGCTGAAGATGTGGCCACTTAATCGGGCAAGCCATCGGGTATAGGGGAGGATCAGATTCTCGTCGACGAGGCTCCACCGCGTCAAAGCGATAGAGATAAGCGCCAGCAGGGCAAAGGTCACCATAAACCCCGCCGCCGTCCGGTTCCGCCGCGAGCCGTCGACCCGCTCGATTGTCTTGGACATTCGGCGAATTCTACCAGTTCGAGGCCGGGACAAGCCAGGCCCGTGAACGGCACGGCGCTGCGGCGAAAGCGGCGATGGGTCCGCTTGCGAAGCCTTGCTTCGGAGCCCTACCGAGGTTGCGGGACCGTAGGGTTCGCACTTGGGAGGTGCGAGCACTGGCTCGCGCCTCGGCCCCGGGGGCCTGAGCCCAGCCTACTGATGCGACGTCCCACGCCACGCCCTTGGGATCACGGCCCTCCCAGATCCAAGAGGACGTCTATCGGCATTCAGGAGGAGGGTTTGCGCAGATCGAGGCGCTTTCTCAGCGTGTCCTTGATGGCGCTCCTCACCGACTCGGGGGGATCGTCCTCATAGACTTGGAGATAGAAGGCGACGACTTCTCCGGCCCCCTCGAAAAAGAATTCCCAGTTGAAAAGATCCACGTGACGCACGCGCCCGAAAGAAACCGCCAGTTCCTTCTCCTCGGTGATCTCCTCCGCGGCTTGCGCCGCGATCCTTTTGATGTCCTGCTCTTCCATAGGGACTTCCGACTAACCTGGCGTCTCGATGACCACCTCTTTAACCACCTTACCCGGAAGAGATTTCCATTTCCAGTTTGCCGGGTCGGACTGGAGACGGAATGGAGGGTGACCAAGCATTCCAGGGGCGGGCGGGGAGAGAGGAAGCCGGACGAAGTCCTGACGGCGACGCGACGGGGCGGGCGGTATCGCGGTATCGTATTGCCGTCCGCTGGGTTAGACTGTAGTGGCGGCATTATCCCATTCAGCATCATCCAACTCAGCATTCGTGGTCCGGACGCGGACCCTTCAACCTCGGAGTGGAGGAGGTAGGAAAGCTATGAAAAGACGTGATTTCCTCAAAGTATCGGGCACCGCGGCGGGAGCGTGCGCCCTCGGTCAAACCTCCATCTTCAGCATGGCGTACACCAACACGCTCCCGCCCGAGGAGATTGTGGCGGGTATGCCGCGACGCTCGCTGGGGCGCACCGGCGAGCGCCTCTCGGTAATCGGCTTTCCGGGTCTGGCGCTGGTCCACGATGAGTACGGCCAGGCCCGGTGCGATGAGGCGGTTCATGGTGCGTTCGAACGCGGCGTGAATTTCTTCGACGTTGCCCCGGCCTACGGCAACGGCAAGTGCGAGACGCGTTTGGGCATCGCCTTGCGGGGCCTCGACCGAAAGGAGATCTTTCTGGCGTGCAAGACCCGCAGGCGCGACCGCGACGGAGCGCGTCAAGAGCTCGATACTTCGCTCGAGCTGTTGAAAACCGATTACTTCGATCTCTACCAGATGCACCACATCCGTTCGGTGGACGAGGTCCGACAGGCCCTGGCTCCCGGGGGGGCGATCGAAACGTTTCTGGAGGCGAAGGAAGAGGGCAGGGTGAAGTATCTCGGGTTCTCGGCCCATACGACTCGCGGCGCGTTGGAGATCATGAACGGTTTCGGCTTCGACACGGTCATGTTCCCCATCAACTTCGTGGAGCTCTACAACCGGGGCTTCGGGAAGGAGGTGTTGGATCTGGCCAACGATCAGGGGGCGGCCGTGTTGTCGATCAAGCCGATGAGCTACGGCGGCTGGCCCGAAGGCGCCCGGCGCACCCGGGATTGGTGGTACCAGTCGGTGGAGGAAAGGGTGGATGTCGACTTGGCCTGGCGCTTCGCCCTGTCTCGTAAGGGAGTGGTCTCCGGTATTCCCCCCTCCTTTCTCGATCTCGTCGACAAGGCGATTGCGGCCGCTCGGGACTATCGTCCGCCAACTCAATCCGAATTGGAGAAGCTCCAGGAGATGGCGGCCGGACGCCTGTCGATTTTCGAGCGAGAGGAACGACAGTTTGCCCGGGGGGAACGTTTCGATGCGGACGCCGATTCCAAGGCACCGCTTTTCGGAGATTACTACCACTACGCTTGAACGTTGTCCACTCGGGGGAGGCTCCGGCGCACGCCGAGGCGGAGCGGGCTCGGACGCCGGCTTGATTCGGGGTGAACGGGCCGGTGGACGAGGTCCGAGAGTCGACGGCTGGAAAACCGCCGCCGGGGCGCCGCAAGAACCTCGGCTGTGTGACCGTCGATGTGTCGTATCGACCCGGGAGACGGGAAGAAATACCCCAGCGGTCAAGAACTGTTGCGGGCTTCCCGAGGTCCGGAATCGATATGCAGGGACTCGTGTGGGTCTACTGGAAACGGGGGCTTGGGCGGACGGACCCGCGCTGCTTCATCGTGGAAGGCAGCGGAGAGCGGAAGTGTCCGGAATTCGCCCGGCTCATCCGCGTGGAGCGGCGGGCGAAGGCGGGAGCGCCGAGCGGCCAGAAGCCGACCGAAGATCAGTGCCGCCAGCAGGATGTAGCCGCTCATCAGGGCCAGTAGAAAGACCAGACTCCCATACCGCACGATGCCGTCTCCTTCCCTTGTCCGCCCGACACCTGACAGGCGCCGACCCGGGATCGCCCGTTGCGGAGGGTGCAAACGCCATGCCAGATCGCGCGGAGGCGAGGCCGGCGATGTACGCGTTCCGGTGCCGTTGGCCGGCGCCGGGCGGAGTGCAGCGTCCAGGCTGAAGAATCGGCCCGGCGCTCGACTCCTCCGGGTCCGGAGAGGTCACGCGGCCAACTGGGACGTGCAGTTGGGGCACCGGCGCGCCTTGATGGGAATCGAGGTGAAACAGTCCGGACACTCCCGGGTGGTGGGTTCGGCCGGCTTCTCCTCCTCTTGTCTCCTGAGTCGATTCATCGTTCGAACGAGGAGAAACACCGCGAAGGCGACGATCACGAAACCGAGGATCTCGTTGCCGAAGACGCCGTAGTTGACCGTCACCGCCCCCGCCTCCTGAGCTTCGGCCAAGGTCGCGTAAGGACCGGGCACGGTGCCCTCATGAAGGACGAGAAACAGGTTGGCGAAGTCCACCCTCCCCAGGAGCAGACCGATCGGCGGCATGATCACGTCGGCCACCAGCGACCTTATGATGCCTCCAAAAGCGACGCCGATGATGATTCCAACCGCCATGTCGATCACACTGCCCCGCACAGCAAACTCTTTGAATTCCTTAAGCATGAGAAATCCCTCCTCGCTCCCGATTTCATGGGAACAACCGGTGTGAGATTAGTCCAGAACCAGGCAACATCCAAGAGGACCGCGAAGAACGCGAAGAACGGGCCGGAGGCCGGGATGCGGCCCGGGTTGACGGTTTCAACGAGAAAGGTCTATCATCAGGCTAACGCCGGGCGTCACAGCGGAACTTCCCCTTTTCCCCGCACGCTCCACAGGCGGCAACCCGGGTAATGGAGGCCGCATGAGTCACGCTTTCAGAGAGATCAAGGGTTTTCTCGACGTCACCCGCTACGAGAGCGCTGCGCCGCGACACCGCCACGCGCCGGGGGGCGCCCATCCCTTCATCACCATTTCCCGCGAGTATGGCGCGGGCGGACGGCGGCTGGCGAGAGCCCTTCTGGAGGCTATGAAGAGTCAACCATCAAGGCTCTTCCGCGACTGGCGCATTTTCGACCGGCAATTGTGCGAAAGCCTGGTGGACGACGCGGAGATTCGAGGCTCCTTCGAGGCGCTCTTCAGCGAGGAGTATCACTCCGAGATCGAGTCTCTGCTTCACACTTTTCTGGGCAGCCGGTCGGAGCAGGCGTTGGCGGCAACCCGGCTGTTTCACGCCATCCGAACCGTGGCGAGCCGAGGGAAGACGATTATTGTCGGACGAGCCGGATGTTGCGTGACCTCATCCCTTCAACAGGGGGTGCACCTGCGGCTGGTGGCGCCCGAATCCCATCGAATTCGCCAAATGGGCCTCGACGGACTAGAGAGGGCGGATGCGCGCCGGGAGTTGAAGCGGCATGATCGAGACCGGGCCCGGCTGGTTCGGGTCTATTTCCACCGCGACATTGCGGACCCAACCTTGTATGACGCCGTCTGGAACACGGCGAGGGTTCAGCTGGGGGTGGTCGCCAGTTCGACCCTGGCGCTCGTGGCGCAGCGGGCTGGGGTGGAATCGCCGAGAATCGTAAGGGCGGAATAGGCGGCCCCCGTCGGCTATCGCCGCTCGGCGGGTCAATCCCCCGGCGGAGCCTCAACATTGGAGGCTCCCGAGGTAAGCGGACGGATCTCCCCCAAGAGCCCGGCTTTACGGAGGGTGTCGTAGACGGCTTCCGAGACCAGGTGGTGGGCGGCGGGGTTGAGATGGCCGCCCCGATAGGGAATCACCGCCTCCGGTTCCCGTTCGAAGTGATCCAGCATCATAATTCCAGGAACACCGAGCTCCTGGAACAGGTGCGCCAGACGCGTTTCGGGGTATCGCCGCACGAAGGGGACCGGACGCCGCGCGTGAGCCAGGCGGTTCCATCGATCTCCGATGCGTGCCTCGAAGGGGATGACGATCCCGACCCAGGGGATGGATCGCCGTTTGAGCTCGGCGTCGATCAGGCGCAGGATATCCTCCGTTACGCGCCACCCCCGGGCGACCGGCGCGGGTTGGTGGAAATCGTCGGCGTAAGTCAGCAGCAGCGGGTCTTCGGGCAAACCCATGGCCTCCCAGCGACGACGGTGGAGTTCATCCGAGTTCAAGCCCCGAAGTCGGTCCCAGGCCATCAGCCCCATCTTCTCCAGCAGACCGAAGGTCACGGAGTACCGGCGCATTCGGTGACGGAACGGACTCACCCAAGTGAGCTGAAGCCCCTCGGGCGACTCCACCAGGTAGGGTCGGTAGAGGTCGTTTTGGCTGCGGCAAAGGCCGGCGAGTTCGATGCTGTTGTTGCAGATGTCGTTGAGGGGGAAGATCTGCACCAGCACGATGTCGGGCTCATAGGCGAGTCCAATTTCGGTCAGCGCCAGCCAGGCCTGGGCGGTCCCGAAGTCGCCCACTCCCATGTTGATCACCTCCCACCTTCCCGGTTCAGCCTGATTGAGACGGGTTTCCAGGCGGTGGAAGAAGGTATCCTCCAGATTGACTTGGACCGCCTCGCTGAAGGAATCGCCGAGCAAGAGGATTCTTCCGCGACCCTCGGGTTTGAGGGGATTGCGTTCCCGGTCGCGGAAGCCGGCCGAGTTGAACTCGACGCGCACCGCCTCACCGTCGACGACGATGTCGTACTCCTTGCCCGGATCCTGGCTCCAACCAAGCACCGGGTGATAGCGCCAGTTCGGATTCGGATTGAAATCAACGTTCCCGATCCGGCACAGAGCCTCGAAAGCCAGTACGGCGACGACGCAGGAGACGGGGAGGGCGAGCCAGGGGAACGATCGGGCTGATGTGCGGCGCAAGACCCGACCAGCGTACTTTCATGGCGCCTTCGCCGCAAGGAGATTCCCCGTTTCGGCGGTCGCGCGGGGCTGGCGGGAGCCGATGGGCTATAATCCAAGACCGTCTCAGCCTGGCGTTGGGGGGTCGGTGACCGGTCCACAGTCGAAGGATCCCATCCATCTTGAAATACGGGCTCAGCCCGACTATTTGACGTGCGGGCCCACCTGTCTGCACGCCCTCTACACCTACTACGGCTTCCCCATACCGCTTGGCCAGGTGATCGCCGAGATCCATCAGCTCGAGGGTGGAGGAACGGTGGCGGTCAGTTTGGGAAATCACGCTTTAGAGAAAGGTTTTAGAGCCAATCTCTTCACCTATAACCTCCAGATCTTCGACCCAACCTGGTTTCTCGCTGACGGGCACGCCCATCTCGCTTCGAGGCTGAGGGCGCAGGCCAGGGCGAAGACGGGCCGGAAGCTGCGGCGTGTTATCCAGGAGTACCTGGATTTCCTCGAACGCGGCGGTCGGGTCCTGTTCGAGAATCTGACGCCGGTTTTGATCGAACGCTTTCTGAACGCCGGTCGGCCGATCCTGACGGGTTTGAGCGCGACTTACCTCTACAACTGCGCCCGGGAGTTCGGATCCGAGTACGACGACATTCGGGGCGTGCCGGCCGGGCACTTCGTGGTGCTGTGCAGCTACGAGGAATCGACCCGCGAGGTGCTGGTGGCCGATCCCCTGCTTCCCAACCCGGTTTCCTCCACTCAACTTTACAGGATCGAAATCGACCGGGTCATCCCCTCGATCCTGCTGGGGACGTTGACTTACGACGCGAACCTGTTGATCATCGAACCGCGGGAGACCTCCTGACTCTTGAACAACACCGTCCTGGTTGTGGAAAACCCGGCGAACTGGCCACTCAACATCCCCGACGTGGAGGTGGTGGCGGCTCGATCCTACCTGACCGATCGGCACTACAGTTCGCTGCGCCGGACGCGGGTCGTGAACCTCTGCCGCTCCTACCGGTACCAGAGTCTGGGGTACTATGTTTCGTTGCTGGCGCAGGCTCGCGGACAGAAGCCGATCCCCAGCGTGACGACAATTCAGGACCTTAAGACCCAGACACTGCTCCGAATTATCTCGGATGATCTGGACGAGTTGGTTCAAAGAAGCCTGGCGCCGATCAAGTCCAAGGACTTCACTCTCAGTATCTACTTCGGCCGGAATGTGGCCAAACGCTACGACCGCCTCAGCTCCAGTTTCTTCCGACTCTTCGAGGCCCCGCTGCTGCAGGTCCGGTTCCGCCGCGGCGACTGCTGGGAGGTCCGCGACATCTCCCTGAGGGCTCTCAGCGAGGTGCCCGAGTATCATCGGACGTTCATCGTGAAGGCGGCGCAGGAGTACCTGACGGGACGCCGAACTCGGGTCCCGAGGAAGACGGCGTCGCGCTTCGACTTGGCCATTTTGTGGGACTCCCGGCAGGAATCGCAGGCCTCCGATGAAAGGGCGGTTCGGCGGTTCGTCGCGGCGGCCGAGGGGCTTGGAATCTCGGCCGAGATCATCGAGCGGGCGGACTACGGACGGCTGGCCGAGTTCGATGCCCTGTTCATTCGGGATACGACCGGCGTCAACCACTACACCTACCGCTTCGCGCGCCGGGCCTCCGCGGAGGGCATGGTGGTGATCGACGATCCGGAGTCGATCCTCAAGTGCACCAACAAGGTGTATCTCGCCGAGTTGCTGGAGAGGCACCAGATCGCCACGCCCCGCACGGTCGTCGTCAGCCGGAGCAACCTTACCGCGGTGCTCGGGCAACTCGGCGTGCCCTGCATTCTGAAGCAGCCCGACAGCTCGTTCTCCCAGGGAGTGTTAAAGGTGGAGGACCCCGGGGAGTTGGAGACGCAGCTAGCCCGCCTGCTGGATCGATCCGAGCTGGTCATCGCGCAGGAGTTTCTGCCCACCCCCTACGACTGGAGGGTCGGTATTATCGACCGCCAGCCGATCTACGTCTGCCGCTATTACATGGCGCGCCGGCACTGGCAGATCATCAAGCGGATGGGGCAGGGGAGGAGCGAGTATGGGAGGGTGGAG
Organism: uncultured Acidobacteriota bacterium; assembly: GCA_964422565.1. Lineage (GTDB taxonomy): Bacteria > Acidobacteriota > UBA6911 > RPQK01 > JAPXNP01 > CAYRCA01. Next base: position 9,301 of record CAYRCA010000048.1, read on the forward strand.
GCCGTGCCCCTCGAATCCGCGCCCCCCCAGGTTGTGCGCACCGCCTTGAAGGCCGCGAACCTCATCGGCGACGGATTCTACGGTGTGGACTTGAAGCAGGTCGGCCGACGGTGCGTCGTCATCGAGGTCAACGACAATCCCAGCGTGGACGCCGGTTACGAGGATGCCCACTTGAAGGAGGCTCTCTATCTGAAGATCATGGCGGTGTTCCTGAGGCGGTTGGACCTGCTGAAGGGAACCGGCCGTTGAGACTTCCGCTTCACCTGTTCGAGGGATACGGGGTCGAACTGGAATACATGATCGTCCGGGACGACGATCTCTCCCTGGCGCCCGTGGCGGACGAACTCCTCAAGTCGGTGGCGGGGGAATACACCTCGGAGGTCGAGATCGGTTCCCTGGCGTGGTGCAACGAACTGGTCCTTCACGTGATCGAACTGAAGACGGCCGGACCGGCGAAGTCCCTGGAGAACCTGGCGACCGCCTTTCAGGGCCATGTCATCCGAATCAACGGCATACTCGATCGCTGGGGATGCCGCCTTATGCCGACCGCCATGCATCCCTGGATGGACCCGGCCCGCGAGACCCACCTCTGGCCCCACGAACAGAGCCCGGTCTACGAGTCGTATGACCGGATCTTCGGCTGCCGGGGACACGGCTGGTCCAACCTGCAAAGCCTGCACATGAACCTTCCCTTCGCCGGGGACGACGAGTTCGGCCGACTGCACGCCGCCGTTCGGCTGCTGCTGCCCATCATCCCGGCGCTGGCGGCCAGCAGCCCTCTCGTGGACGGTCGACCCGCCGGAGGGATGGATCACCGCCTGGCGGTGTACCGGCTGAACCAGCAACGTATCCCGTCGATTACCGGTCTTGTGGTGCCCGAACCGGTCTTCGAACCAGGGTTGTACCGGGAGCGGATTCTGGAACCGATGTATCGAGACGTCCGCCCCTTCGATCCCGAGGACATCCTGCGCCACGAGTGGCTGAACTCCCGGGGCGCCATCCCCCGCTTCGATCGCGGAACCATCGAGATTCGGGTCATCGACATCCAGGAGGCGCCGATCGCCGATTTGGCCGTCTACGAACTCGTCGTCGAGGCTCTGCGGGCCCTCGTGGAGGAACGATTCGGCTCCTACAAGTCCCAGAGACAATGGGAGGTGGCGCCGCTGGCCTCCATTCTGGAGGCGACCATCACGGAGGGGGGCGGCGCCCGCATCGAAGATGTCCGTTATCTCAAGGCTTTGGGTGGCCGCGGCCTCGGCGGGGTGACGGCCCGCGACCTCTGGAGGCATATCTTCAGCACGCTCTCCTCCGAGCGGTCATTCATCTACGACGGGGCTTTGGAGTCCCTTCTCTCGATGCCGACGCTCGCCGAGCGGATCCTGGCCGCTTTGGGAGGGGACTTCTCCCCGCATCGGCAGAGCGAAGTCTATCGTCGGCTGACCGACTGCCTTGGGACGGGGACCCTCTTCGATGGGTGAGCCCGCCCTTCTGCTGACGTGCGAGCATGGGGGGAACCGCGTTCCCGAGGAGTATCTCGCCTTGTTCGCCGGGAATGGGGCGCTTCTGGCCGGCCATCGAGGATACGATCTCGGCGCCGCCCAGCTGGCCCGGGCCCTGGCCGTTCGGTTCGACGCACCGCTGGTCCTGTCGCGGGTGACCCGGCTGCTCGTCGACCTGAATCGGTCGGAAGGTCGAACGGCTCTCTTTTCCGAAATCACCCGGGGACTACCCCGGTCGACCCGCCGGCGGATTCTGGAGCGGTATCATCGTCCCTACCGTCGTCGCGTGGAAGGGTTGGTGGCTCGCCTTCTGGAGAGTTCGGGAGGGATCGTTCACCTATCGGTGCACAGTTTCACGCCCCGCCTGCGCGGAGAGACGCGAAACGCGGACGTCGGGCTTCTCTACGACCCGAAGCGGAGGTGGGAGGCGCTCTTGGCTCGGGGCTGGCGAAAGCGGCTGAATCTGTGGCTTCCCGCGCTGCGCATTCGCATGAACTACCCTTATCGAGGAGTGGCCGACGGCTTGACCACGTCGCTTCGAAGACGGTGGGATGGAACCATCTACGCGGGCATCGAAATCGAGGTGAACCAAGCGATCCCCCTGGGAAGGCCGGAACTGTGGGACGCGTTGAAGATAGCCCTCTGCGGCTCGCTTCGAGAAACCCTGCGGAAGGAAGGGAAGACCGAGTCGAGCCCGGAGACGCCGTGAGGCCACCGTCCCGACCGCGATCGGCCGGAGTGGAAAACCGCCTCGTAAATTCGCCCGATGCCAGGGCGCATCGGCTGCCGCCGGCGGGAATCTCCAACTCCGGGGCGCGGCGGCGGGGAGTTTTCAGTAAACTGCCTGTCAAGAGAAGGCGGTCCGGGTTCGCTTGTGGGGCGCCGGACGGTTCGACCTGCGGATCATGACTCATCGCGAAAGCTCGAGCGACCGGTTGGAGGTAGAGACGCCGGGCAGGGACCCGGGAATGACCCAGCTGGTCTTCCACAGTCTGTTGTGCGGAACCACCGCACTCATTCCGGTGCCATTTCTCGACGACTGGGCGCTTCGGATCGTCAAGCGCCGAATGCTCTCGGAAACGTTGCGGACCGGCGGCCATTCGCCGGATCCGGAGCGGCTCCGGAGGCTGGTGGGCAGCGGATTGTGGGTCGGTCCGCAGGGATGCCTCTACCAGGCCTTATTCGTCGCGGTCATCCTCCCGGTCAAGATCCTGGGCTATTTCCTGAGGGGCGCCCTGAGAACCGTCTTCTTCGTCCTCATCTTCAAGCAGGCGGCCGACCGGGCCTCCGCCTCCTTTCACGAGGGGTACCTTTTCGACTACGCCATCCGGCGCCACGTGCGCTCCGGTCGGGACCTCGACTCCCAGTTGGTCCGGGTACCGGTGGCGATCACCAGCGTTCTGCGGGGGCTCAACACTTCGCCCGTTTGGAGCGTATTCGCCGGCATTCTGCGTGTCCACCGCAACCTCTTTTTCGATGCGGCCCGCCTTCTGACGCGGTATGCCCGTCTGACTCGAAGAGGAAAGAAGGGGGATCCGGCCACCGAGGCCGATCAACATCTGAGGGAGCAGCGCCGAATGCTCGACGCCGTGGTGAACTACGTAGCGGATTTGCTGGGGGGGCAAGAGGGATACCTGCGCGATCTGGAGCGTCGGTTTGATTTTTTCTTCACTCAAACGGTCTACGGAAGAACCCACGCGGTGGTCCCTCGGACCGAGCCTCCCACCTCGGCGGAGAGTGGACCCTGATACCCTGATACCCAGGTTGCAGCGAGACAGGGCGGGGTGTTATCCTCTCGCGATTCATTCCTCTTCCCTCGACCCACCCCTCCCGTTTTTGTCAAGGAGCGGGATGCGCGCGCGAGGGGAGAGGATTTCTTTCGATGAGGAGCATTTTCGCGTTTGCGGGTGTCTTTGGGGTCCCGCGACTGCGTTGAACCGAGGGGGGAGACATTGATTCGATGAATGCAGGGGTCAAAGTTGCGGCAATGGAGCCTGGTTTGGCCGGTCCCGCGGTCAGCCGTGAGTGGCGACGGGACCGGCGCTTTTTCACCGGCATGGCGGTGGCGGCCGCGCTTACCGTCTTCGCCGGTTTCGCGCCGACCTATTTTCTGAAGGGTGTCTTCGGGGCGCCGGCGTTGTCGTCGCTGCTCCACTTCCACGGGGCTCTTTTCACGGCTTGGATCGTGGTCTTCATGCTCCAAGTCAGACTGGTCGCGGCCAGGCGGGTCGACCTGCATCGACGGGTGGGCGTCGCGGGCGCTTTGCTGGCGGTCTCGATGGTTGGTGTGGGCCTGGCGACGGCGGTCGATTCCGCGGCCCGAGGCTTCACGCCCGCGGGTGGACCACCCCCCCTGGTGTTTCTGGTGATCCCGGTGGGCGACCTGTTGGTCTTTGCGATCCTGGTGGGTACCGGACTCTACCTCAGGCGCCGGCCGGACACCCACCGCCGCCTGATGCTGCTGGCGACTCTCGGCCTGTTGACCCCGGCGATCGCCCGCCTGCCCTATGTGATTCAGGGTGGCCCGCCGCTCTTCTTCGGCCTGACAGCCCTGTTCATCATCGCCTGCATGCTTTACGACCGGGTGACCCGCGGTCGTGTGCATCCGGCTTTTCTCTGGGGCGGCCTCTTCGTCATCTTCTCGCAACCGGCGCGTCTCTGGGTCGGAAGTACAAGCGCCTGGCTCACGCTGGCCGGATGGCTGACCCGCTGAGCGGCGCCCCCGACGAACGGGCGGCGCGAAATCGGACTCTTGTTTTTCCCGGATCGTTCTCTCGATTGGAGGGCCCCCGCGGGCAGCCCCCCGGGCCGTGACCGGCGACCGCGGCTTGACCTTGCGAGGAGAATACCGGATCGTTTAACGGGACAGGCTGCGGGGAGGGCTCGAATGGAGTACGCCATCGAGGGAAGATTGGCGCAGACAGTTCGTCTCGTATTGAACGAAGGAGAGTCGTGCTGGGCGGGGAAGGGATCGCTGACCTGCGTGGATCCGGGCGTGCGTTGGTCCCTCAAGCTGCCGGGCGGCCTCAGTGGAGCCGGGAGGCGTCTCCTGTCGGGCGAAGGAGTCTCGCTGACGTTCCTGGAATCGGATCGAGACGGCGGCGAGGCGGTCCTCTCCTCCAACCAGCCCGGCAGGATCCTGGACTGGAAGCTCGACGAAGGCGCCGTTCTGACCACGCGGGGATCGTTTGTGGGCGCCGTCGGCGAGACCGTGGACATCGACGTCCGGGTGGCGCGCCGGGCGCGGGCCGCTTTTTTCGGCGGCGCCGGACTCTTCCTGCAGCGAATCTCCGGCCGGGGGGTGGCTTTTATCCACGGAGCGGGCGATTTCCTTGATTATCACTTGAGCCCCGGGCAGTCGATCCTGGTGAGCACGGGCAACCTCGCCGCGTTTTCCGACCAGGTGGACTACGACATCCAGGCGGTGTCCGGCGGGCGGCGGATCCTGTTCAGGGGCGGGGGGCTCTTCTTGACGCGGCTGAC